>CAZSNW010000011.1:0-18950 GCA_964608245.1 uncultured Micromonosporaceae bacterium | reverse complement strand
GGGGGGGGGGGGCGTGGGGGGCGCGGTCCGGGGGGGGGGCGCGCCCGGGGGCGCCCCCCCCGCCACCGCTGCCGTGAACCCTCACAGCACCGTGTTGCCGTACATCTCCCCGAGCGGGTCGGCGATCAGCTCGATGCGCGCCCCGTCCGGGTCCCGGAAGTAGAGGGACGTGCCGCTCTCGTGCAGGTACTCGATGCCCTCCTCGTCCAGCCGCTGCTTGATCCGCTGCCACTGCGTTGGGTCCATGCTGATCGCCACATGGTGCAGCCCGCCCAGCACCTCGGCGTACGGGCCGAGGTCCAGGTCCGGGAAGTCGAAGAAGGCGAGCAGGTTGCCGTTGCCGACGTCGAAGAAGAAGTGGTTGGAGCCCTTGTAGTCGCGGTTCTCGAAGATCTCGTTGAGCGGGAAGCCCAGGATCCCCTGGTAGAACCGGATCGTCCGCTCCACGTTCGACGAGAGCAGGGCCACGTGGTGCACCCCGCGGGCGGTGCTGGGCGGCCGCTGCGCCGCCAGGTAGGTCCTTCGGATGCGCTCGCGCTCGGCCGCGATCGCCTCCAGGTCGACGCCTGCCATGGACACTCCTAGATGCGGAAGAACAGGTTGGTGAAGCGCTCCAGCACCGCCCGGTTGCCCCGGAAGGTGCCGCCGTTGACCCGACCGTACGCGGTGAGCACGAAGCTGGCCGGGTCGAACTCGATCACGTCGTGCAGCCCGTCCACGCTGCCCGGGGTGAAGGTGAGGCCGCCGTCGGGCGTGACCGCGGCCTGGAAGTCGCCGGCGTTGGCGCCGGAGGTGATCCGGATGCCGACGGTGAACGGCTCGGTCCCGGAGGTGTCGCAGGTGAACTGCCACAGGCCCAGGCACAGCGGCACCAGCAGGTCGGCGGCGTCACCCGACAGCCCGTGGCAGCGGCCGGTGCCCTGCCGGATGTCCCAGGAGTGCACCGCGTAGTCGACCACCTGGAAGATCGGGTAGTACGCGGCCGGGATCGGGCCCATGTACTTGTGGGGCACCATCAGGCCGGTCCACTCCTCGTCGGTCAGCTCCGCGGCGATGGCCAGCATCCGTTGCCGGGCGGCACGTAGCCGGTCCAGCAGCTCCTGCTGGGGCACGGTGCGGGACAGCGCCCGGGCGCCCTGGTCCACGTACCGGGCCATGTCGACCAGGCCCAGCGGCTGCGGCGCCTCCGCCTTGCCGCGGGCGGCGTCGAACGACACGAAGTACGCCTCGGTGGTGTCCACCAGGTGTCCGACGACGTCTCGGACCTGCCAGTGGCCGGCCGCGGTCGGCGCCTCCCAGACCTCCGGGTCGGAGGCCAGATCCAGCAGCTGTGCGGACTCCTGGCGCCACACCCGGTCGATGGTGGCGCGACTGGCCGGATCCATGAAGTTCCAGCTCACAACTGACTCCTTTCTGGATGGTGGTACGCCCGGTCGAGCAGGTCGCGGAACCAGGCGCGGTCGTGGCCGCCGATCCGGTCGGCCGCCTGCCCGGCCAGCTCGTCGAGCCGGTTGGCCGGTACGCCGAGCTCGCGCAGTGACCGGGGGGCGCGGACCACCTCGGCCAGCCGGCCGAGGACCGCCGCCGGGTCGCGCCCCAGCACCCGCGCCAGCGAATCGCGGTCCAGGCCCTCGTCGACGGCCACGGTGTGGGGCAGCAGCACGGTGTGCACCTCGGCGTGCACCAGCCCCAGGTCGCCGCCGAGCAGGTGGCACAGCCGGTGGTGCAGGCCGGTGCCGGTGGCCGCCAGCGCCGAGCCGGCCAGCCACGCCGCCCACAGCAGGTCGGCGCGGGCGGCGAGGTCCTCCGGGTCGTGCCGGGCCGCCGGCAGGGCGCCCACCAGCAGGCGGGCGGCCTCGGCCGCGTACATGCGGGCCACCGGCTCGTACCGGCCGCCGAGCGCCGCGACCGCGTGGGCGAGCGCGTTGAAGGCGCTGGTCACCGTCACCCGGTCGCTCAGGCCGGTCGACAGCTGCGGGTCGTAGACCACGGTGCGGGGGCGGGCGCGCGGGTCGGTGGCGGTGCGCTTGTGCTGTCCGGTCACGCCGTAGATGTCGGTCGCCTCCGACCCGGCGTAGGTGGTCGGCACCGCCAGTACCGGCAGGTCGAGCGCCACCGCCACCGCCTTGGCCAGGCCGGTGGCCGAGCCGCCGCCGATGCAGCACAGCGCGTCGGCGCCCGCGGCGCGGACGGCGGCGGTGGCCTCGGCGACCAGCGCCTCGGGCACGTGCGGGACGACCCGGCGCAGCCGGGCGACGCACCGGGTACCGAGATCGCGGGCGAGCTGGTCGCCGGCCGGCCCGCAGCTGCCGCCGGCGACGACCGCGACCCTCGTGGCGCCGAGCGCCTCCAGCTCCTCGGGCACCCGTGCCAGGGCGCCGGCCGCCAGGACGACCCGGGCCGGCGCCGATTGGTGAACGAACGCCCTCATCCCGGCAGCATGCCCCGGTGTGCCCGGACCGATCCATCCCACATCTGAGGGGTCCGTCGTCCACGGGCGCGGGTCGGCCCGGGTCGGACGGCGGGGGCGCGTGTCGGGACTCGGCGGACGGTTGTTGCGTTGCGTAGTTTTGAGACGTGTCGTCGTCCCTCCTCATTGGTGCCGGGGCCGCCGGCCGGCTGCAGGCCACGGTGGACCGGCTGGCGCGCACCGACGCCGACGCCCGGGTGCTGGTGCGCAAGCTCGCCGGCGCGTTGACCGCGGCGGTGCCCGCCGACCGGCTGCTGCTGCTGCGGACCGACCCCACCACCGTGCTGCCGCTGGACGGGGTGGTGGAGGCGTTGCCGTCGACGACGTGCCGGCCGTTCTGGGACAACGAGCTGCTGGAGGACGACGTCAACAAGTTCGTGGCGCTGGCCCGCGGCCCGGTGGCGGCAACGTTGCGCCAGGCGACCGGCGGTGACCTGTCCCGCAGCCGCCGCTACCGGACCGTCTACCGCGGACTGGACGTGGCCGACGAGCTGCGGGCCAGCCTGACCGCGCGGGACGGCTCCTGCTGGGGGATCGTGCAGCTGATCCGGACCTCGCGTCCGTTCACCAGCGCCGAGCGGGATCTGGTGGCGGCGGTGGCGCCGCGGATGGCCGCGGCGCTGCGGGCCCGGTTCGGGGTGGCCGGGCCGGTCGACGACGCGCCGACCGGCCCGGAGCTGCTGGTGCTGGGTCCGACCGGCGAGATCGAGTCGGTCACCGACGGGGCCTGGGAGTGGCTGGCGGAGCTGTCCCACGCCACCTCCACCGGGATGCGCCCGGTGCCGGAGCCGGTCTACACGGTGGCGGGGCGGGCGCGGGCCGCCCGGGCGGGCCGGTCGGTGGGGCCGGCCAGCGCTCGCATCCGTACCCCCAACCGGGGCTGGCTGCACCTGCACGCCAGCTGCCTGGACACCCCGCAGGGGCCCAGCGGGTCGGTGGCGGTGGTGTTCACCCCGGCCCGCGCCCCGGACCTGGTGCCGCTGCTGGCGCTCGGCTACCGGCTGACCCCCAGGGAGCAGGAGGTGCTGGGGCACCTCGCGCGGGGCCTGGGTACCGCCGAACTCACCCGGCAGCTGGGCATTTCCCCGCACACCGTGCGGGACCACCTGAAGTCGCTGTTCGCCAAGGTGGGCGTGCGCAGCCGGGCGGAGCTGGTGGCGCGCATCTTCGCCGAGCACTACGTCGACCGCCTGGAGGCGCGGGTCGAGCGGCTCGATCCGCAGTGACGCCGCGACCCGGTGGCCGCGGCCGGGTACGCGCACCCCGGTACGCGTACCCGGCCGGACGGTCGGGTCGGCGCACCCGGCGTACGGCCGCTTGGAGGGGTCGGTTACGGTGAGGGCCGGCCGAAGATTCTTGCGGGGTGCGAGGTGTCGACGACCGAGACGTTGCTCTGGTTCGTGGCGGTGCCGGCCGTCATCGTGGCGGTGATCTGGCTGCTGGCCTACGGCCGTGGGCCGGAGCGGAAGAAGCGCTACCGGCCGGGACGGCCTTTCCAGTTCACCCCGGTCTGGTACGTGGCCGACCACGACCACCCCGACTCGTCCTCGACCCGGCGGACCCGGGCCGAGCTGGAGCGGGGTCGGGTCCGGGCCGCGCTACCGACCGCGGCGGTGCCCACCGGCGAGACGCAGAGGACCACGGGAGGCGCGAGTGACCGCTGGTGAACCGACGCCGGCCGGCAGCCCCTGGCCGGACCGGCAGGCGATCGACGGCCCCTTCACCGCCCGGCAGCTGCTGCGGCTGGACCGGGCCCTGCGGGAGGCGGGCCGCGCCACCGGGCTGGCGTTCAGCATCTACGTCGGCGAGCTGGAGGAGCCGACCCGTAAGGCGGCGGAGCGGCTGCACGGCCAGCTGCCCGACCCCGGTCGGTCGGTGCTGCTGGCGGTCTCGCCCAACCAGCGTGTGGTGGAGATCGTCACCGGCGCGGTGGCGCGGCGTCGCCTGCTGGACCGGGACTGCGCCCTGGCGGCCCGGTCGATGGCGGCCGCGTTCGAGCACGGCGACCTCGCCGGCGGCCTGGTCAACGGGGTGGCTTCGCTGGCCGACCACGCCGGCGCGGCCTGACGCCGCGACGCTTCCGGTGCGCCCGGCCCGCACACGGGCCGGGCGCACCGCGCTACCACCGGCGTCCGCCCGCGGACGCCGGTTCCGTCTTTCTCCCGGGTCCGGTGGCGGCTGCCGTCGCTCCGGGCCTGGTGAGCCTCCTGCTCCGCGACGTTTCGATGACGGGTCCGCAGTTCCGCCGTCCGTGACGAAGCTCCCACGGGGCTCCAGGAACTCCATTACGGACAGATATCGGGTGTCTGACTCAAGAAAAGACGAGAGCTTCTCATCAAGACACCTTTCTGGACTGAGGCTTGTCCGGTCCTGGACGGGTTTTTCCGTTGACCACGTCTTGCCTATCACCCGGTCAGTGGCGCAGGATGACCGTACGGTCAGGTCTACATCGGTCGTTCGCCATTGACCGGTCGGATTGGTCGGCGCTAGCGTTCGGTCACCGGTGTGCGACCGATCGTCAACCACCGGTGGACCCTGCCCAGCGCCCTTCCCCGTGGGCTGTGCGGGTCCGGTTCCCACCAACCCGAGGAGGGTAAGCGTGAAACGTGACATACCGCGGGTAGCCGCGGCGGTGGCCTCTGCGGCCGCACTCGTGCTGCTCGTCACCACACCGTCAGGTGCGCAGGAGGCGAACAGCTCGACGTTCGGCGCCCAGGCCATTCCGGACGGGCCGGTCACCGCCGTGGTCGAAC
Organism: uncultured Micromonosporaceae bacterium; assembly: GCA_964608245.1. Classification (GTDB taxonomy): domain Bacteria; phylum Actinomycetota; class Actinomycetes; order Mycobacteriales; family Micromonosporaceae; genus Natronosporangium. Next base: position 13,727 of record CAZSNW010000011.1, on the reverse strand, counting down.
CGTCGCTGCTGTCGGCCACCGGCACGGTCACCGTGTCGGTGGAGCTGACCGACCCGTCGGTCGCCGAGGCCGTCGGGCCCGAGGCCAAGCAGCGCGGCGCCGACCTGAGCCGTGCGCAGCAGCGCAGCCACCGCGACGCGCTCAAGGCCAAGCAGCGCAACTTCATGTCCCGGATCGCCAAGACCGGCGCCAAGGAGATCGTCAGCACCCAGATCGCCTCGAACACGGTGGTGGTCGAGGTCGACGCCTCGCAGGTCACCCGGATCGCCACCGACCCGGCGGTCAAGAAGGTGCTGCCGATCGTCGACGCCGAGGTCCACCTGCACGAGACCGTCGGCCACATCGGCGCCCGGGCGCTGCAGCAGCTGGGCCTGACCGGTAAGGGTGTGCGGGTCGCGGTGCTCGACTCGGGCATCGACTACACGCACGCCGCCTTCGGGGGTCCCGGCACCCTGGACGCGTACCACGCCGCGTACGGCACCTCCACCAGCGACCCGGCCAACACCACCCGGGACGGGCTGTTCCCGACCCCCAAGGTGGTCGGTGGGTGGGACTTCGTCGGTGAGGTGTGGCCGAACGGCCCGCTGATGCCGGACGAGGACCCGATCGACTGCGGTCCGGCCGCCATCCCGGCGTGCGCCGGCGGCCACGGCACCACGGTCGCCGCGATCCTCGCCGGTGTCGACGGTGTCGCGCCGGACGCGGAGCTGTACGCGTACAAGGTCTGCAGCGCCGTGTCCACCTCGTGCAGCGGCGTCGCGATCCTGCAGGGCTTCGAGGCCGCGCTCGACCCCAACGGCGACGGCAGCATCGACGACGCGGTCGACGTCATCAACCTGTCGCTGGGCGCGCTCTACGGCCAGATCGAGAACTCCGGCTCCGGCGCGGCCGCCAACGCCGCCCGGATGGGTGTGGTCGTGGTCGCCTCCGCGGGCAACAACGGCGACAAGCCGTTCATCACCGGCTCGCCGGCCTCCACGCCGGAGGTCATCTCGGTAGCCTGGACCGAGGTGCCGAGCGCCGTCCACTACAACCTGACGGTGCTGGCGCCCGAGTCGATCGCGGGCGACTACCGCAACACCAACACCGTCGGCTGGGCGCCGATCACCACCGGCTTCGGCGGTGAGCTGAAGTACGGGGACACCCAGGCCGAGCGGCTCGGCTGTTTCCTGGACGCCAACGGCAACCCGTCGGCGGACGTCACCGACGTCAGCCCGTACCCGCCCGGCTACTTCGCCGGCAAGGTGGCCCTGGTCGACCGCGGTGTCTGCGCGGTCAGCTTCAAGGTCCACAACGCGGCCGAGGCCGGCGCCGTCGGCGTGATTGTGGCCAACAACGTCGCCGGTGCGGCGCCGACGTTCTCGTTCGGACCGGTCGACGGCTTCCACGAGCAGCAGACGATGATCGTGGGCCTGGAGATCGGCAACACCCTGCGGGCCGGCTTGGCGACCGGCCAGCCGGTCGAGGTGGCGGTCGACCCGGCGCGGAGCACGCCGCTGGTCAACACCATGAACCCGGGCTCCTCGCGCGGGCCGAGCATGTCCGAGATCGCCATCAAGCCGGACATCGGCGCGCCGGGCGCGTCCACCGCGGCTGAGGCCGGCACCGGTACCGGCACCCGGGTGTTCGGCGGCACCTCCGGTGCGGCCCCGATGGTGTCCGGCGCGGCGGCCCTCCTGCTGGAGGCCTACCCGAACCGGACCCCGCTGGAGATCAAGGCCGTGCTGATGAACACCGCCGAGACCGAGATCTACATCCAGCCGGCGCTGCGGCCGGGTGAACTGGCCGAGATCACCCGGATCGGTGGTGGCGAGGTGCGGGTCGACCGCGCGTTCGCCAGCACGACCGCCGCCTGGAGCGAGGCGGACAAGTCGGCCGGTCTGTCGTTCGGCTACCAGACCGTGAACCACCTGACCGTGCTGACCAAGACGGTCACGATCCGCAACTACAGCAACCAGCTGCGGATGTACACGGTGGACACGAGCTTCCGGCACGCCGACGACGCCACCGGCGCGGTCACCCTGATCACCACCCCGGTGGTCGTGGTGCCCGCGCGCGGCACCGCGACCATCCCGGTGCTCATGATGATCAACCCGGCCAAGCTGCCCGCCTGGGTGCTCGACGGCGGTCCGAACGGCGCCGCCGGCGAGCTGCTGAAGGCCAACGAGTTCGACGGGTACATCCACATCCGGGGCGGCGGTGACGACATCCACCTGCCGTGGCACGTGCTGCCGCACAAGGCCTCCGATGTGGTCGCCCCGTCGTCGGTGAAGCTGTCCCGCGGCTCGGCCACCGCCACGCTGGTCAACACCGCGAGCAGCGGGCAGGCCGCCGAGGGTGAGGTGTTCGCGCTCACCGGCACCAGCCCGAAGATCCCGGCGAGCGAGCTGCCCGGCGAGGGTGACGGGTTCGCCGTCATCGACCTGGCCGCGGTCGGCGTGCGGACCGGGGACGGGCTGATCCAGTTCGCGATCAACACCCACACCCCGCGGACGCACCCGAACGCCCCGGGCTACTTCGAGGTGCAGATCGACTCCAACAACGACGGCACGCCCGACTTCGTCGTGCTCAACTGGGACCTCAACTTCCCGGTGAACGGCATCGACGACGGCCGTAACGTCACCTGGGTGCTCAACCTCGCGACCGGCTCGGGGAGCGCGTTCTTCTTCACCGACGCGAACCTCGTGTCCTCCAACACCATCCTGACCGCGCCGCTGGCCGCGGTCGGGCTGACGGAGGGCAGCCAGTTCACCTTCAGCGTGCTGGCGGCTGACCTCTACTTCACCGGCGCGGTGACCGACGCGATCACCGACATGACCTTCACCGTCGGTACGCCGAGGTACACCACCGCCGACACGGTGACCGTCCCGTCGCCGGGCGCCACCCAGCTGAAGATCACTGAGGTCTCCGGCGGCGCCGCCGCGTCCCCGTCCCAGACCGGTGTGCTGGTGCTGTGGCGCGACGGCATGAAGGGCAAGGAGGCGAGCGTCATCACCGTCAAGTGATGGTGGATGGCCGGTGAGCCCGGCACCGCCGTGGTGGTCGTGACGACCACCACGGCACCGGCCGGGTGAGCACGCCACGTCGGGCCCGGGGAGCGCACGCTCCCCGGGCCCGACGCTGTGCGGCACCGCGTACGGTGGGCGGCGTGGACCTGCACCGGATGAGCGTGTGCGACCTCGCCGCGGCGGTCCGGCGGCGCGAGGTGAGCGCGGTCGAGGTGGTCGAGCACCACCTGCGCCGCATCGAGGAGCACCGGTCCCTGGGCGCCTTCCTCACCGTCGCCGCCGAGCAGGCGGTGGAGGAGGCCCGCCGGGCCGACCGGCTGGCCGGGTCCGGCGCGGAGCTGCCGCCCCTGCACGGGGTCCCGGTCGCCGTCAAGGACCTGACGCTCACCGCCGGCCTGCGGACCACGTTCGGCTCCGCGGTGTTCGCCGACCACGTCCCGGTCCGGGACGACGACGTGGTGACCGCCCTGCGCGCCGCCGGCACCGTCACTCTCGGCAAGACCACGTGCAGCGAGTTCGGCCACTCGCTGCACAGCCACCCGGCGGCGCTCGGCCCGCCGGCGCGCAACCCGTGGCGTACCGACCTGACCGCCGGCGGCTCCAGCGGGGGATCGGCCGCCGCGGTCGCCGCCGGCCTGGTACCGGCCGCCCACGCCACCGACGGCGGCGGGTCGATCCGGATCCCGGCGGCGATCTGCGGGGTGGTCGGGTTCAAGCCCACCCGCGGGGTGGTGCCCACCGGTCCGGTGGGCGCGGCCGGCTTCGGACTGCCCACCGCCGGCCCGGTCACCCGTACGGTCGCCGACGCGGGCGCCCTGCTGGACGCCATGGCGGTGCCGGCGCCCGGCGACCCGTACCTGCCGCCACCGCCGCCGCCCGGCGGCTACCTGGCCGCCGCCCGCACCCCGGACCCCGGTCGCCGGCTGCGGGTCGGGGTGTGGACCACCCCGGTGCTGTCCGACGTGGAGCCCCACCCGGACTGTCTGGCCGCGGTGACCGCCACCGCCACCGTGTTCGCCGACGCCGGCCACGACGTGGTCGAGGTGGCCCCGCCGCTCGACACCGGGGTGGGGGAGGCGTTCGAGACCCTGTACGCGGTCATGATGCTCGTCCCGGTGCCGCCCGCCCGGGAGGCCGAACTGCTGCCGCTGACCCGCTGGCTGCGGGAGCGCGGCCGGGGCGTCGACGCCGCGAGGCTGCTGCGGACCCTGGAGCGGGTCAGCGCCATGGTCCGGGAGGGCGCCCGCCGACTGTCCGGTGTGGACCTGCTGGTCTCGCCGGTGCTGGCGACCCCGCAGGCGCCGGTCGACCACCTGGACCCGTACGCCGCCGACCCGGCGGAGCTGTTCGACCGGGAGAAGCGGATGTCGCCGTACACCTTCACCTACAACCTCACCGGCGCGCCGGCGGTGTCCCTGCCGGTCGGCACCACCGCCGACGGCCTGCCGGTGGGCGTGATGGTGGCGGCCCGGCCCGGCGACGACGCCACCCTGCTGCGCGCCGCCGCGTTCGTCGAACAGGCCCTACCGTGGGCGCACCGCCGGCCGCCCGGGTCCTGACCGGTCGCCTCCTCAGGCCCCGGCGGAGGCGGCCGCCGCGGCGTCGGCCGCCCGGGCCCGCAACGCCCGGGCCACCGTGTCCCGCCCCTCGGCGATCAGCCGCCGGGCCGGGGACGGGCGGCCGTCCACCGCCAGCCACGCGTCACTGGCCGCCAGGGTCTCCTCGGAGACGTGGGTGGCCGGGTAGCCGTCGGTGAGGAACTCGCGCGCCAGCTCCGGGGTGCGCCGCTGCCAGATGTCGGCCGCCACCTCGTGGAACCGCGCCACGTACGGCTCGGTGAGCTCCAGCTGCGACTCGTGCCAGAACCCGGCCAGCAGCGCCCGGTGCCGCCAGTTCGGCGGGGCCGGATCGCCGACCAGCTCCCGCCACGCCTCGGCCTTGGCGGCCTCGGTGGGCCGCAGCGCCCGGGCGGTGGCGGCGCGCCGCTGGCCGGCGATGGTGGTGTCGGCCGCGAGTTCGGCCTCGATCTCCGCGTCCCCGGCCGCGCCGTGGGCCACCAGCGCCTGCAGCAGGTACCAGCGCAGCTCGGTGTCCACAGTGAGCCCTTCGGGCACGTCGACCCCGTCCAGCCACCGCCGCAGCACCCGCAGCTCCTCGTCGGAGCGCGCCGACGCCGCGTACGCCCGGGCCCACGCCAGCTGCAGCCCGCCGCGGGCACGCTCCACCTGCTCCAGCGCGGTGGCGGCGAACGCGGCCCGGCCCTGCGGCGCCCAGGCCGGATCCGCGTAGTGCGCCAGCGCGGTGCGGGCCCGCAGCAGCCCGCCGGTGACCAGGTTGATGTCGGTCTCGGCCGGCAGGCCGCGCCGGATGAGCGCCACGTACTCGCGGGCGGGCATCTCGGCGTCCCGGGTCATGTCCCAGGCGGCGGCCCAGCACAGCCCGCGCGCCAGCGGCTCCGACAGCCCGTCGATGTGCTCCACCAGGGTGGTCAGCGACCGCCGGTCCAGCCGGGTCTTGGCGTACGTGAGGTCGTCGTCGTTGAGCAGCAGCAGGTCGGCGGCGGGCACGCCGGCCAGCGCCGGCACCTCGGTGAGCTCACCGGAGACGTCCAGCTCGTGCCGGTCGCGCCGCACCAGCGCGCCGTCGGCCAGGTCGTACAGCCCGACCACCATCCGGTGGGTGCGCAGCGTCGGGTGGTCGGCCGGCGCCTCCTGGCGTACCGCGACCCGCTGGTAGCGGCCCTGGTCGTCCACGGTGACCTCGGGACGCAGCGTGTTGACCTGCGCGGTGGTCAGCCACGTGGTGGCGAAGTCGCGCAGCGGCCGGCCGGAGGCCTTCTCCAGCGCCGCGAGCAGGTCGTCGAAGGTGGCGTTGCCCCAGGCGTGGGTGGTGAAGTAGGACCGCAGCCCGGCGAGGAACGCGTCCTCGCCCACGTAGGCCACCAGCTGTTTGAGGACGCTGGCGCCCTTGGCGTACGTGATGCCGTCGAAGTTCAGCTCCACGTCGTGCAGGTCCGCCATGTCCGCGTAGACGGGGTGGGTGGACGGCAGCTGGTCCTGCCGGTACGCCCACTGCTTGCGGATCGTCAGGAACGTCGTCCACGCCTCGCGGAACCGGGTGGCGTTGGCGTTGCACCAGTGGGAGGCCCACTCGGCGAACGACTCGTTGAGCCACAGGTCGTCCCACCAGCGCATGGTCACCAGGTCGCCGAACCACATGTGCGCCATCTCGTGCGCGATGAGCACCGCCCGGGCCTGCCGCTCGGTGCCGGTCACCGCCGAGCGGAAGATCTGCTCGTCGCGCAGCAGCACGCAGCCGGGGAACTCCATCGCGCCCCAGCTGAGTTCGGGCACGAACGCCTGGTGGTAGCCGCCCCACGGGTAACGGACGCCGAACAGCTCGTGGTAGCGGTCCAGGCAGGCGGCGGTGATCTCGAACAGCTCCGGCGCCTGTGCGTCCAGGTGTTCGGCGAGGCTCGCCCGCACGGACACGCCGAGCGGGATGCCGTCGTGGGTGTCGGTGACCACGTGGTACGGGCCGGCGGTGAGCGTGATCAGATAGGTGGAGATCGGCGGGGTGGGCGGCAGCTCCCACCGGCCGGGCGCGGTCCGCCGCGCCGGCGAGGTGCCGTGCACCACCCAGTCGGGGTCGCAGGTGACCGCCAGGCTCACCGGGGCCTTCAGGTCCGGCTGGTCGAAGCAGGCCATGAAGCGCGGCGCCTGGGTGATCGCCGGCTGCGCGTACACGTAGACCCGCCCGTCGGCCGGGTCGACGAACCGGTGCATCCCCTCGCCGGTGTGCGAGTACGCGTACTCGGCGGTCACCACCAGCTCGTTGTCCGCGGCCAGGTCCGCAAGCGGCAGCCGGCCGTCGCGCAGCGCCGCCGGATCCAGGTCGACGCCGTTGAGCCGGGCGGCGAGCAGCCGCTGCGGCCGTACCTCGACGAAGGTGGAGGCGCCCGCGGTGGCGCGGAACCGGACGGTGGTGGTGGAGCGGAACGTCTCCCCGTCACCGGTGAGATCCACGTCCACGTGGTACGCGTCGACCGCGACCGTCGCGGCGCGCTGGCGCGCCTCCTGCTCGGTCAAGTTCACCACGCCGCCCATCCTGCCTGACCGCCGTCGCGGCCCGTCGCCGCACCGGCGGTCCGGTGACTCAGGCGGGGGTGACCACCCGGAGCGTGATCTCCCCGACGGTACGCCCGGTGGGGTCCACCACCACCGTGTAGGTGCCGGTCTCCGGCAGCGTCACCGGCGGGATGCCGCCCCGGCTGCCGATCAGGCAGTCGAGGGCGACCAGGCGCCCGTCCGGTCCGTACAGCTGCAGCGGGGCGCACTGGCTCGGCAGCGTGGTGGCCGGCACCTCGACCGCCACCCGCTGTCCGGCGGCGCCGCCGAAGGTGTAGGCCGCCTCGGACCCGGGCCGGTCCAGCACCGCGGTCACCGCCGGCCCGTCGACTGTGACGGTGCCCGTCACGGCGCGGGCCTCGATCACCCGTAGGGTGGTGGTCCCGACGGTGCGGTCGATCAGGTCGACCTCCACGGTGTAGACGCCGTCGACGGGCAGGGTCACCATGTCGACGAAGCCCCGGCCGCCGATGAGGCACCCGTCCTTCAGCACCCGGTCGTCGGGGTCGTGCACGGCCAGCGGCGCGCACTGGGCCGGGGCGGTGGACGTGGCGTCGACGAAGATCCGCTGGCCGGCCCGGCCGGTGAAGGTGAACCGGGAGACCGCGCCCGGGTGGTCGATCACCGAGGTGACCGGCGGCCCGTCGACCGTCACCTCTCCGTGCTGGTCGCGGACCTTGACCACCCACACCCGGGCCTCCCCGGTGCCGGAGGAGGACAGCCGCACCGCGTACCGCCCGTCGGCGGGCAGCGACCGGGCCTCCAGGTGGCCGCGACCGGCGATGAGGCAGCCGGTTTCCACCGTCCTGTCGTCCGGGCCGACCAACCGCAGGCCCCCGCACTGGTTGGGCAGGGTGGTCCAGCCGACGTCGACGAAGACCGCCTCGCCGGCGGCGGCGTCGAAAGTGATCTCTTCCACCGCGCCCGGCTCGTCGAGCCGCAGCAGCGCCCCCGGCCCCTCGGGGCGGTAGACGTCCAGGAAGGTCGCGGAGTCCCGGGCGGAGGTGGCGAACTCGGACCGCCCGGTCAGCGCCACGTCGAGCGTGCAGGCCTCCAATGCCGGTCCTTCGCGCACACCGGTACGGCGGCAGATCTCCTCCGCCCACTGCCGGTTGGCGAGCTCGGCCATGGTCACGTCACGGTCCGGAAAACTGCGGTCGGTGTACGTGTCCGGGCCTTCGCCCGGTGCGTAGGTGAACAGGGACGTCGCCGCGTCCACCCGCCAGCTGTCGGCGAAGACCGGGTAGAGGTCGTCGAAGCGGGGCGGGAGCGGCAACCGGTCGCCGTCCCGGATCCGAAGGTCGTCGGCGGGGTGGCCGTTGAAGTCGCCGAGCAGGCCGGCGAGCCGACCGGCGCGCGGTTCGGCCGGTTGCACCCACAGGCGCAGCCCGAACGAGCCGATCGGCGTCACCGAGGCGGTCGACCCGTCCGGCCAGGTGACGACCACCGTGTCGCGGTGTCGTACGGTGAGCCGGCGCAGCGTGCCGCCGGCCGGCAGCGCGACGTCGGAGTCGGCCGGCGCGCCGTCGACGAGGACGCGCAGACCGCCTCCGTCCTGTCTCACCTCCACCCGGTCGCCGGCCACGTCGAACGCGACCGCGGTGTTGACCGACACCACCCGGGAGTTCGGCCACGGCTCCTGGCGTACCTGGACCTGGAAGCCGCCCTCCGGGTCCACCGCGGCGACGAACTCGCCGACGGCTTGGAAGTCGTAGCGGGTGCCGTCGAAGGTGACCAGGTGCGGGTCGCCGTCGGAGACGCCGCAGCCACGGCCGCTGCAGAGCAGCTCCTCCTCCGGAGGCTGCTCCTCCGGCGGCAGGCATTCGTCAGTGGGCACACCCTCACCGCCGTAGGTGAGGCGGTCCGGTTCCCCCAGCATCCGGCGGATCATGTTCTCGTACCGGACGGCGTGGACCTCCCTGACGGGGATGCTGGTACGGCGGGTGGCGGTGACGCAGTCGCTGTCGTCCAGTACGCCGAGGTGGTCCTCGTACGCGTGGTACAGCTCGTGGTACAGCACCGAGCACGGCTCGCTCAGGTTGCCGTCGGCGAACCGGAACTCCCCGGGGTTCGGGTTCCAGAAGACGTAGTGTTCGCCACCGGGGTTCCTGGAGTGGTGCGACTTGTCGCCCGGGCTGACCGGGAGGATCATCACCGTCGCCTCGTCGAGCGTGTCGAAGATGTTCGCCGGGTCGCCGTCCTGGTGGGCGAAGATCTCCGCACACTGTTCGTAGGCGTCGATGAGCGATTCGTCGATCAGGAAGTCGGCGTGGGCCGGACGGGTGGCGACCGTCGCGTCGACCACCGTCAGGCCGGTGGCGACCAGCAGGACCACCGCGGCCGCGGCCGTGACGCGCCGCCGGCGCCGCACCAGCAGCGCCACCACCGCCACGCCGACCGCGAGGACGAGCACCCCTGCGCCGGCCACCAGCCACCACATGGTGACGCCGGCCTCGTCCGGCCCCGCGAGGGTGGCGCCGGCGGCCGCCGGGCACGGCGGCGGGCCGTCGGACACCACGCCTTCCGGCACCGCGTAGGTCAGCTCGACGGTCACCGGACGGTCCGGCGCCACCGGGTACAGCGCACCCACCGGGGGCGCGCCGGGCGCCCAGGCGAACGACCGCAGCACCAGACCGGTCGGCCCGACCGGTGCCGCAGGCAGCGGGATCTCCAGCCGCTCCCCCGGGGCCAGCACCCGCAACCTGGACGCCAGGACGAAGTCCACCGCCTCCGCGGGGTTGACGCCCACCGCCACCGGCGGCACGTCGACCCCGTCCTGCACCACCCGGGTCAGCGCCACCGTGCCGAAGGCGGTGTCGGCGACCTGGCAGGGGGCGTCACCGTCGTTGCGCAACACCAGGGTCGGCTGCGCGGGGTCGTCGGTGCGGGCGGTGACCACGAGGCCCCCGCCGGCCGGCTGCTCGTCGGCCGGTTGGGCGACTGCGGGTGCGGACAGGCCGAGGGCCAGAAAGACGGTGGCGCCCGCCACCGCCGCGGCTGCCAGGGTCACGGTGACGCTGCGGCGCCGTCGCCGGACCTGCGGGTGGTATCCGTCGCCGGTGACTGTGGACACGACGGACACTCTGGCAGGACCGTGACCGCGCCGCAACAGTCCTATCGGTTCGTTGTCACGACCTTCCGACGGCGACGTGACAACGGTGCCACCGGGTCGTCATCACGACGTTCAGATGGCGTCGTCGGGGTGGATCTCCCGGTGCGCGCCCGGTGTGAGCAGGTGGACCCCCAGCACGCGTACGCCGTTGTCGGCGCACACCTCGTGGGTGGCGCGGAACCATCGACGGTCGGTGTCGGTCACCGTCGCGGTGCCGGGTCTGGTCAGGGCGACCAGCAGCGCCCCGGCCTCGTCGCCCTCCGCCAGGGCGGAGGCGAAGACCGAGACGAAATGGGCGCACTGCTCCTGGTCCAGGTTGTCGGGCACGCCGTCAACCGGACAGTGCACCATGACACGGTTCTCCGCGTCACAGAGCACGAAGCGGACGCCCCGCTGATGCCGATCGGCAGGGTCGAGGGCGATCTCCAGGTGCTCACGGATCGCCTGCGGAGTGTCCAGGACAGGAGTTTCCGTCATGGCGTGTCATCGTCTCACAACTCTGCGTTGACCGCACGTCACGACCGGGTGACCTATTGCCGCCCAGAACACCATCAAACGGGTCTCCCCGCGCGCGGCGTGGTGTCACCACGTCACCGACCGCCGGCGGCCTCCGCGCCCGGGTCACCGCCCTCGTCGGTGCCGCCGGTGTCCGCACCCCCGGGCCTCCGCCGCGCCTCACGCTCCGCCAGCCGTTGCGCGGCGGTCTTCCGGGTCGACCCCTCGCGCAGCCGGTAGTCGGTGCCGCGGGCCCCCGGCACGTACCCGACGCCGGCCGGCACCGACGGCACCCACTCGAACTCCCGGTCGGCGATCCGGACCGTGCAGCCCGGCTCCGCGCCGGCGGCCGTCAGCGCATCCTCCACCCCCAGGCGCGCCAGCCGGTCCGCCAGGTAGCCGACCGCCTCGTCGTTGTCGAAGTTCGTCTGCCGCACCCACCGCTCGGGGCGCTCCCCGATGACGACGAACCGGCCCTCGCCGTCCGGCTCCACCCGGAAGCCCGCGTCGTCCACCGGCTCCGGCCGCAGCACGATCCGGGTGGCCTCCGGTGGCGGCGCCGCCTGTCGGGCCTGGGTCACCCGCTCGGCCATCGCGAAGATCAGCTCGCGGAGCCCCTCCCCGGTCACGGCGCTGATCAGGTGGACCTCGTACCCGCGCGCCTCCAGCTCGGGGCGTACCAGTTCGGCCAGCTCCCGGCCGTCGGGCACGTCGATCTTGTTGAGCGCGACCAGCCGCGGCCGGTCCTCCAGCCCGCCGTAGGCGGCGAGTTCCGCCTCGATCACCGCCACGTCGCTGATCGGGTCCCGCTCCGTCTCCAGCGCGGCCGAGTCCACCACGTGCACGAGCACCGCGCAGCGCTCGATGTGCCGGAGGAACTCCAGGCCAAGACCCTTGCCCTGTGCCGCGCCCGGGATGAGCCCGGGCACGTCGGCCACCACGAACGAGGTGTCGCCGGCGCGGACCACGCCCAGGTGCGGCACCAGGGTGGTGAAGGGGTAGTCGGCCACCTTCGGCCTCGCCGCGGAGATGGCCGAGATCAGCGAGGACTTGCCGGCCGACGGAAAGCCGACCAGGCCGACGTCGGCCACGCTCTTGAGTTCCAGCACCACGTCGATCCGCTCACCGGGCTCCCCCAGCTCGGCGAAGCCCGGCACCCGGCGACGTGCGCTGGCGAGCGCGGCGTTGCCGCGGCCGCCCCGTCCACCCCTGGCCACCCGGAAGCTGGTGCCGGCGCCGACCAGGTCAGCGAGCACCTGGCCGTCGAGGGTCTGCACCACCGTGCCGTCGGGCACCCGGAGCACGAGGTCCTCGCCCTTGGCACCGGTCCGGAAGTTGCCCTGTCCGTGGCCGCCACGGCCGGCCTTCAGGTGGGGGCGGAAGTGGAAGTCGAGCAGCGTGTGCACACCGGGGTCGACCACCAGGACGATGTCGCCACCCCGGCCGCCGTCGCCACCGTCCGGCCCGCCCAACGGCTTGAACTTCTCACGGTGAACCGACACGCAGCCGTTGCCACCGTCGCCTGCCTGCAGGTGCAGCACGACACGGTCGACGAAGCTGGTCACGGCGGCATCCTCCCTGCCCGGCCGTCACCGGCCGGGGATCCCGGGCGATCCTGCCCGGCCCGCACCGGTCGCGCCGCCGGCGTCCCCGCTCAGTCGCCGGCGGCCACCACGCTCACGGTCCGGCGCCCGCGCCGGACGGCGAACTCCACGTGCCCGTCGACCAGCGCGAACAGGGTGTCGTCACGACCCCGACCCACCTGGTACCCCGGGTGGAACCGGGTGCCGCGCTGCCGGACGATGATCTCACCGGCGCGCACGAACTGGCCACCGAACCGCTTCACACCCAGCCGCTTGGAGTGGGAGTCGCGGCCGTTACGAGAACTGGAAGCGCCCTTCTTGTGAGCCATCGTGTCGCCTACTTCCCGGTGGAGATGCCGGTGACCTTCACGCTGGTCAGCTTCTGGCGGTGACCCATGCGCTTGTGGTAACCGGTCTTGGGCTTGAACTTGTGGATGCGGATCTTCGGGCCCTTGCGGTGACCGACCACCTCCGCGGTGACGGTGACCTTGGCCAGCTGCTGCGGGTCGGTCACCACCGTGCCGTCGTTGACGAGCAGCACCGCGGGCAGGGTCACCGTGTCGCCGGGCTCGCCGGGGAGCTTCTCGACGGTGATCACGTCGCCTTCGGCGACCCGGTACTGCTTGCCGCCGGTCCGGACGATCGCGTACATAACGCGCGGTTCTCCCTTGAAGTCGTTCAGATTCCCGTCGCGGGACACGCGTAACGGTGACGCCCGTGCGGTGCGCCGTCGTCAAGCATACGCAACGACGTACGCGCGCCCCATCCGACCCCGGTCACGCGCGCCCCCGTCGGAGGCTGCCGCGCAGCCGCAGCCGGCGCAGCACCCCGCCGACCCCGGTGACGGGCTCCTCGGTCACTGTGGTGGGCGCCGGGGGCGGGGTGGTCTCGGCCGCCGACGCACCGCTTCCGGCAGAGGTCGTGGACGCCGGCCCGGGCGCATCGGCGGGTGTCGTGGCGGCCGCAGGCACCTCAGGCGACGGTTGGTCGTCCCCGGCCTCGGCGTCCGGCTGCCCGGTGCGGGTGGCCCGCGACCGGCCACGCCGACGGCCACCGTTGCCGTTCCCGTTGCCGCCGTTCCCGTTGCCGTTGCCCGCGGCGGCGACCGCCTTGACCTTGTCGGCGTTCTGCCGGTTCTTCCCGCGGTCGTTCGGCGGATCCATGGTGATCACCACGCCGCGGCCCTTGCAGCACTCGCAGGTCTGGCTGAACGCCTCCAGCAGTCCGGCGCCCACCCGCTTGCGGGTCATCTGCACCAGCCCGAGCGAGGTGATCTCGGTGACCTGGTGCTTGGTGCGGTCGCGCCCCAGGCACTCGGTGAGCCGGCGCAGCACCAGCTCCCGGTTCGACTCCAGCACCATGTCGATGAAGTCGATGACGATGATGCCGCCGATGTCCCGCA
>CAZSNW010000010.1:0-23937 GCA_964608245.1 uncultured Micromonosporaceae bacterium | reverse complement strand
GAAGTCGTAGTAGAACCCGTTCTCGATCGGCGGGCCGATGCCGAGCTTGGCCTCCGGGAACAGGTCCTGCACCGCCTGCGCGAGCACGTGGGCGGTGGAGTGGCGCAGCACCGCCAGCCCGTCGGGCGAGTCGATCGGCACCGGCTCGACCGCGGTCGCGGCCTCCGGCCGCCAGTCGAGGTCGCGCAGCCGGCCCTCGGGGTCGCGGACCACCACCACCGCGTGCGCGCCGGCGGCCGGCAGGCCGGCGGCGGCCACCGCGTCCGCGCACGTCGTCCCGGCCGGGACGACGACGCGGTCGACCACGGCGGCGGGTTTCGACTGTGCGGACACGGTGCACTCCTCCTGGAATCCGGGGCCGGCGCCGCGCCGGCCGACCGTACGGATGGTAGCCGGGCGCTGCCCGCGGCGTCGCCGGGACGTACCGCCACGTCCACCCGTGCCCGCCGCCCGGCGGCGGTGGAGGGGTCGGTTAGCATCGGGGCGGCACCCGGAGGTGATCATGGACGACCGGCACTGGCGCGTCAGGCGGGCACGTCGACGGTACCGGCGGCGGGTGCGTTGGGCGTTCGCCCGGGTGACCTTCTACCGCGAGCAGTGGGCCGCGGCCGGGCAGGTGCTCGACGAACCGGTACCCACCCCGCTGTCGGCGATCCCGGAACCGCCCCACACTTTGTGCCCGTTCTCCCGGCCCTGGCTGCCCGAGCGGGAGCCGTCACTGTGGACCCCGTCCCCGGAGCCGCTCGCCCGGGCGCTGCGGGCGGCCGGCTGCCGCGGCCCCGCACCCGTGCTGGAGGTCCGCGAGGCGCTGCTGGACCACACCCGACTGGCCCGGCGCTGGCCGTACCGGGTGCTGCTGTCGGCGCGGGCGGTGGTGGCCTCCCCGGAGCACCGGGCGACTCTCAACCGGGAAGCGTTGACGGTGCTCGACCGGGCCGGTACCGGCTGGCTGGTCGCCGGCGACTCCGACCTGGCGGACCTGCCGGAGGCGGCCGATTCCCGGCTGCGGCGGGTACGCCGGTTGACGGTGGCCGAGGTCGCCGAGGCGGCGCAGACCGGGGACCCGGTGGTTCTGCACGAGCCGGGACTGGGCTACCTCGGGGCACGGGTGCCCGACTGCGGCGAGCTGCACCTGGACAGCCCGCGGGTGTACGCCCGGCAGCGCGACGGGGTGGTGACGTTCTCCCTACCCGACCAGCGCCGACCGGTGCTGCTCGACGTGGTGCCGGCCGGGGCCCACCGGGTGGAGGTGGGCGCCTGCCCGCGTCACCGCACCCCGGTGCTGAGGCCGGTGGCGACCGCCGCGGCCGTCGTCTGAGCCGCGTCGCCGGCATCGACGAGCCGTCCGGCCAGCCGGGCCAGCGCCTCCTCCCGCAGGGGCCGTGACCCGTCGCGCAGGTACGCGTCGAGCGCCTCCACCAGGGTCGCGACCGGGTAGGCCCTGGTGAGGCGGCCGATGCCCGGCCACCGGCGGGTGCCGAACAGCGCCTCCCGGGCGGCCTCGGTGGCCGCCGCCGACAGCGGTGCTCCGGCGCTCAGCGTGTCGCGCGCCTCCACCACCGCGGAGACGGGTGGCGTGGTGCCGGACTCGTCGAGCAGCCAGCACTCCGCCTGCCCGTACCGCGACAGCCACCGCAGGGCGTGGCGTGCCCGCTCCTCCAGCGCCGCGACCGCGGCCGCGTCCGCTTGGTCGGGCAGGCGGCCGACCAGCTGCGCCACCGCGCGCCCGACGCGGTAGAAGCTCAACTGCACGGTGGAGAGGACCACGTCGAACGTCGGCAGCCCGGCCACCGGCGCCGGCTCCCCGGGGGCGGCCAGGGCGTGACGCTCCTCGTCGGACAGTTTCGCCAGGTGGGCGTCCCACCGGCGGTAGAGCTGGCAGATCACCCCCTTGGTGAGCCGGTCCGCCGACGGCATCCGGTCGCCGAACCAGCGAAGCATCGCCGTCGGCACCACCTCCGCGACCGGGGTGCCCTCCCCCGCCGCCGCGTCCACCGCCGGCGGAGGCGGCGCGTCGACGCGCTCCCCGTCGTCCGGACCGGCCGCGGCGGCCACCGCGGACGCCCACCGCACCGGGACGCGGGCCACCGCGTGACAGCGGCGGCACCACAGCCGCACCCGGCGCCGTCCGGCTCGCACCGCGACCCCGTTCCGCTCGCCGCACTGCGGGCAGGCCGGTGACCAGGCCGGCCGGTCGGCCTCCGGGTCGCGGGACGGTCGCGGCGCGGTCTGCGGCAGCCGGACCACCGTGGGTGGCGGCAGGAGCGCCCTCCGGGGTCCGGCCCACCGCGGCGGTGCCGGCGGCCCGGTGACCGTCCACACCGACTCCGGACGGGCGCCGAACCGCGTCTTGACGTGTTCCATGCCCTGGCCGAGCACCAGGCGCTGGCAACCGAGCTGGATCATCACCTCGACGTGGCGCAGGTACACGTCGAAGTAGAGGTCGCGCTGGCCGCCGTGGGCCTCGTCCAGGTACCCCCAGATGCCGGAGACCAGCTCGGGGCCGTTGTGGTAGACGGTCGCGTACGCCAGCAGCCGCCCGTGCCGGTCCCGGTAGGTCAGGTACCGGGCGCGGGGCAGCTCGTTGAGTCGCGCGAAGTATCCCGGCGGCCACGGCGGGAACGGCAGCCGTCCGGTGCCCAGCCGACGGCGTACCCGTTCGGACAGCCAGCACGCCTCCTGCGGGTCGACGGCGTCCTCGACCGCGAACCGCACCCGGTCACCACGGTCGATCTCGTCGTAGCGCCGTCGCACCTGGGAGCGGACCTTGCGGGGCAGGGTCGCGAGGTAGCCGTCCAGGTCCGACCACTCGCGGTCCAGCACCATCCGGTGGCTCGGCGTCACCCGGCGCAGGCCCGCCGCGCGGAGGGCGGCGAGCTGACCGGCCGGCACCGCACAGTACCGGACCAGGGCGGCGCCCCGCCGCCGCAGGGCGCGTTCGAAGGCCCGCACCGCCTCGGCGCGGGCCTCTTCGTCCAACCGGTCGGCGAACGCGACCCCGGTGTCCAGGCTGGGTGTGAGCCGGACGTCCGCCACCGCCGGCCGGGCGGGCAGCCCCGGGGTGGCGTACCGTCGCGGGTCCGCGGCGCCCACGTGGCGCGCGTGGTACAGCGCCACCGGTTCCCCGCTGCTTTGGTCGTGCACCACCACCAGCGAGGTGGCGGCCTGCGCGCAGGCCGCGGCGGCGCGGATCAGGCCGGTGTCCCATCCCAGCGGCAGTGCCTGCTGCTCGGCGAACCGCTCCCAGTCCGCCGGCAGCGGCCCGGTCAGCGGATCGGCCACAGTGGCGTCGAGATCCATCGCGCCGAGGCTACCGGACCCGGTCGCGGCCCCAAAGCCGGCGGGGTGGCTCACCGCGGCCCGACCACCACCCACCGCGGATCGGGCCGGGCGCCGTACCGCTCCTTGAGCTCGGGCATACCGGCGCCGAGCACCAGGCTGCGCCGTCCTCGTTGGATCATCAGCTCGACCTGCAGCAGCATGCTGACGAAGTACAGGTGGCGGTACCCGCCCTCGGTGAGCTCCCGGTTGCCCCAGATGCCGCTGTACAGGTCGGTGCCGTCGTCGTAGCAGAACACGCACGCCACCAGCCGGCCGGTGCGGTCGCGGTGCGAGATGACCACCGTGCCGGGCAGCTCCGCCAGCTCGCGGAAGTACCCCGCCGGGCACGGCGGCGGCCACAGAGGGCCGGTGCGGCGGTGGCGGCGGCGGACCGCCTCGGCGAGCCACCCGGCCTCGTCCGGGTCGACGGTGTCGCCGACCCTGGTGGTGAGGTCGGCGTCGACCATCTCACGCAGCTTCACCAGCCGCTTCGCCCAGTTGCGCTTCAGCGTCGCCAGGTACGCGTCCAGGTCGGACCACTCGTTGGTCACCACCATGCTGCTGGCGTCCCGCAGGCGGAGGCGACCGGTGGGCAGCGACGGGAGGTCGGACGACCGCACCCCGCGGTAGGCGAGGAACCGGGCCACGAGCCCCAGTCGGCGCGCCATCGCCTTCTCGAACACCCGCACCGCCTCCTGACGGTCCCGCGCGTCGCAGCCGTCGGCGAAGTGCAGACCGGACTCGTAGGTCGGGATCATGCGGCACTCGGTGAGCCCACCGATCCACGACCGGTGTCCCGGTCGGACGAAGGTCCACGGGTTGTACAGCGTCCGGTACCGGACGTGCATCGCCGCCACCGGCGTGCCGCTGCGCGCCTCCCGTACCAACGCCATCGAGGTGGGCATCTGCGCGCACCAGGTGGCGGCAAGCAGCGGGCCGGAGCGCCACGCGGGCGACAGCCGCTCTTGTGCGACGAACTCGTCCCAGCCCTCGGGGACCGGTTCGCGCAGCGGGTCCACGATCTCGACGATCATGCCGCCCCCTTGTCGGCCGGAGCGGTCCGGTCCGACCGGGCCGCGTCGAGCCGGGCGAGGATCTCCCGGCGCAGCGGACGGTCCCCGGTCTCCAGGTAGACGGTGAGCGCCTCCACCATGCGCGCCGCCGGGAAGTTGCGCTGCAGCGTGGACAGCCGCGGGCCGCCGGCCGTGCCGAACAGCGCCGCGTGGGCGGCCGCCGCCGCCCGCCGCTCGGGTTCGGTGCCCGACTCCAGCGCTGCACGGGCCTGTTTGACCAGCTCGGTGTCCGGGCTCGGCGGGCCGGACTCCGGCACCCGGGCGACGATCCAGCACTGCTCGCGGGCGTAGGTGCCGAGCCACCGGTGGGCGTGAGCGACCCGCTCCCGCAGCGCCGCCGCGTGGTCCGGGCCGGTCGGGCCGTCGACGGCCAGCTCCCGCAGCGCCGCTTCGGCGTCGTAGAGGTGCTGGTGCAGGGCCTTCACCACCGCGGCGAACTCGGGCAGACCCGGCACCGGCGCCGGTTCGTCCCCCTCGGCCAGGCGCGCGGCGCGCTTCGGGCCGAGTTCGGCGAGGTGGGCGTCCCAGCCCCGGTAGATCTGGAACAGCGCGGCCGGGCGCAGCAGGCGGAGAGCCGGCGCCCGCGCCGCCCGTTCGCGCAGCCAGCGCAGCATCGCCCCGGGCATCACGTCCGCCAGCGCCCGGGTCGCCGCCTCGGACCAGCCGTCCGCCTCCTGCCCGTCACGCCCGGGCGCCGCCGGTCGGCGCTGACCCGCACCGGCCGCAGCCTGCCCGGTGTCACGCCCCTTGCCGGTCGCGCTTTGGGTGTCGGTGGTGCGCGCCGGCTCGACCCGGTCGGCCGCCGTCCCGCGGTCGGCCACCACCCGCCCCGTCGCCTCGGGCGGGGCCGCACCGCGGACCACCGCACCGCACCGCCGGCACCAGTAGCGCATCCGCCCCCGCCGGGAGCCGAGCACGACGATCCACCCGGGGTCGCCGCACTGTCGACACTCGACCGCAGCCTCCATCACCGCACCATCCTCACCGCCCCCGCTCACGGCAGCCCCACCAGCCCCCACCGGGGTTCGGGCCGGGCTCCGTACCGGCGCTTGATCTGTTCCATGCCACGCCCGAGCAGCAGGCTCCGCCGCCCTGAGGTCACCATCAGCTCCACCAACCGCAGGTACTGGTCGAAGTAGAGGTCGCGCCGCCCGCCGTCGCTCGGGTCCCGGGTGCCCCAGCAGACCGGCAGCAGGTCGCGCCCGTCGTCGTGGACCGCGGTGAACGCCAGCAGTCGCCCACCGCGGTCGGTGTAGGTGAGGAACCGGACACCGGGCAGGGCGGCCAGCTGTTCGAAGTAGCGCACCGGCAGCGGCGGGCTCACCAGGAACCGGGGCGAGTGCCGCCGCCGTACCCGCTCCACCAGCCAGCACGCCTGCACCGGGTCGATCCGGTCGCACAGCTCCACGCGCAGGCTGTCGTCCTGCTCGATCCGTTCCCGCAGCCGCCGCAGGTGGTAGCGCCACTTGTGCTGGAGCGACCGCAGGTACGCGTCCGGGTCCGACCACCGGTTGACCAGGACCATCTGAGGGTGCAGCGGCACCCGGACCCGGCCGGTGGTCGGCACCACGGCGAGCTGCTCCCGGTACAGCCCCTGGTAGGCGAGGACCAGCGGGCCGGCCGGGCCGAGGGCCGCGCGTACCGCCTTCTCGAACACCCGGACCGCCTCGGTCCGGTCGCGCGGGTCGGTGTCCTCGGCGAACGCCACGCCGGCGTCCTCGTTGGGCCGGGGTGTCACGCACACCGTCATGCCGGTGAGGGGCCGCCGCCCCGGCCGGGTGAACCGCCACGCCCGCACCGAGCTCACGTGCCGGGCGTGGAAGGCGGCCACCGGCGTACCGCCGGCGTCGGTGACCAGCACCAGCGACGACGTCGTGGCCGCGCACCAGTCCACCGCTGTGACCAGGCCCGGCTGCCAGGCCGGGGGCAGACGCTGCGCCGCGACGAACGCCTCCCACCCCGCCGGTGGGGGCGCGACCAGCGGGTCGACCACTGTGGCGGACAGGCTCATCCTCACCGCTCTCCCGCGACCGGCCCGCGGGCAATCGGGCCTCCGGACCGGCACGCTACCCGATCGGCGGATGCCGGGGCCGGCCGCCCCGGGGCGGTACGGGTGTGCGTCCACAGTGGGTGGGCCGGGACCGGGGCATCAAGGTGCGTGATAGCCTGTCGACCGCACGTGCGCGGGGGGCTACATCGGACCGAAGAGGGTCGGGGAGGTGCCGTGGCCCCGGGTGGCTCCGGACTGAGCGTCGTCGTCTGCTGCTACAACGAAGAGGCCAATCTCGCCCGGGTGCACCGTACGGTGACCACCGTTCTGCGAGGAATGGACCTGGAACTGGTGCTGGTGGACGACGGCAGCACCGACGGCACCCTGGCGGAGATGAAGCGGCTGGCCGCGGCCGACCCGCGGGTGCGCTACCTCTCCCTGACCCGCAACGGCGGCATCGAGGCGGCGCTGTCGGCCGGGTTCCGGTACGCCAGCAAGCCGTGGGCGGCGCAGATCGACTGCGACCTGCAGTTCCCGGTCGAGGAGATCCCCAAGCTGCTGGAGGTTGCCGCCCAGGGTTACGACGTGGTGTTCGGCGTCCGCACCGACCGGCAGGACTCCTGGTGGCGGCGGGCCGGGTCGCGGTTCCAGCAGTGGATGGCCCGGCGGGCCTTCGGGATCACGGTGCCCGAGGGCGCCTCCAGCTTCAAGGTGGTCCGCACCGCGGTGGCCCGCACCATCGCCGAGATGCGGCTGGGCATGCCGTACTTCCTCGCCACCGTCCCCCGCATCGGCGCCCGGTACACCTGCGTCCCGGTGTCCCACCGCCCCCGGCCGGACGGCAAGTCCCGGTTCCGGCTGTCCCGCATGATCGGCCACAGCTTCGAGCTGTGGTACGGCCACTCGTGGCGCCCGTTGCACGGCATGTACCTGGTCGCCGCACTGGCCGCGGTGGTCGCGGCGCCGGTGGGGGTGCTGGGTCTGGTGGGAGTGCTCGCGGCGGAGGCGGTGGCCGCCGCGGCCCTGGCGGCCTCGGTCACCACCCTGGCCGCCGTCGCGCTGGTCGGTCGCTACCTCCAGCGGCTCATGCTCGACCAGCGCCGTGACCGTCCCTACTACATCCGGGAGGCGAACGTGACCCTACGTCCGGAGGACCGTATCGACGGGGGTGAGGACCGGGTGGCGCCGCCGGTGGTCCGCGACCCGCTGGTGGTGCTCGGTGCCAACGTCGGCCAGCAGCCGATCTACCTGGAGGCCCAACGCCGCGGCCTGCCGACGGTGGCGGTGGACAAGCAGACCGGCACGCCGTCGCTGCGGTACGCCACCGAGCACGTGCAGGCGTCG
The DNA here is from genome assembly GCA_964608245.1 of uncultured Micromonosporaceae bacterium. Classification (GTDB taxonomy): domain Bacteria; phylum Actinomycetota; class Actinomycetes; order Mycobacteriales; family Micromonosporaceae; genus Natronosporangium. The sequence goes on along the minus strand of CAZSNW010000010.1, from coordinate 16,209 downwards.
GTGCGCGACCCGGACGGGGTGGCGGCGGCGCTGGCCGGCCGCCGGGTGGCGGGCGTGGTCGCCGGTGGCGGTGAGATGGCGATCGAGACCTGGGCGGAGCTGACCGAGCGGTTCGGCACCCCCTTCCGCTACCCGCGCAGCGCGGCGGCCGCCTCCCGCGACAAGGCGGTGTTCCGCCGGGTGGTCGACCGGGTCGGGCTCGGCGCCTACCGCTGGCGGCACGGCACCGACCCGGAGGAGCTGGCCCGGCTCGCCGAGGAGCTGGGCTACCCGCTCGTGGTCAAACCGGCCGACTCCTCCGGCAAGAAGGGGATCTCCCTGGTACGCGAGCCGGGCGAACTCGCCGCCGCGGTGGAGCTCGCCACCCGGTACTCGCTGGGCGGCGGGGTGCTGCTGGAGGAGTACCTCACCGGTCGCGACCTCACCGTGGACGTGTTCATGGTCGGCGGCGAGGTGGCCTTCAGCGCCATCCACGAGAAGCTCGACCCGCCGCGGGAGGGGCTGTTCCTCGTCAGCGGCCACGTGACCCCGGCGGCGGTGGGCGAGGAGGTGGAGCGGGCCCTGGTCGAGGCGGCCGGCCGGCTGTGCCGGGAGATCGGCCTGACCGACGGGCCCGCCGACTTCGACGTCTTCCTCGACCCGGACGGCCGGTTCCACCTGGTGGAGATCAACGCCCGGCTGCCCGGCCAGGCGGTCCCCTACCTGCTCTACGACGTGTACGGGGTGGACATCGTCGCCGCGCTGGTGTCGCTAGCGGTCGGCGAGGAGGTGTCGCTCACGCCGCATCCGGACGCGCCGCCGGCGGGCACGGTCGGCATCCTGCACATGCTGACCTCGCCGCTGTCGACCCACGGCCGGTTCACCCGGGTGACCGGGATGGACGAGGCCAAGCGGGTGCCGGGCGTGACCCGCTGCGACCTGTTCGTCGAACCGGGCGCGGTCGTGCCGCCGTTCCCGATCCTCGGGCACGACGTCGGCTACCTGATCGTCACCGGCCCGGACCGGGAGGCCGCCGACAAGGCGTTGGCGGAGGCGCTGTCGCTGATCACCGTGGAGCTGGAGCCGGTGGAGGCACCGGAGGGCGCCCCGACCGTGCCGGCCGCCCGCTCAGCCGCGCGGAGCGAGTCGACGGTCACGGACGTCCGCCCAGCGTAGGGCGTCGCGGATCGCGTCCTCCACGGTCAGCCGGGGCTGCCAGTCCAGCAGCTGCTTGGCCCGGTCGGTGCGGGCGTAGGCGCCCGCCACGTCGCCCGGCCGGGGCGGGAGGTCCCGGGTGACCGGCGGCTTGCCGGTCACCCGGCCGAACGCGGCGACCAGCTCCCGGACCGTCACCCCGCTCCCGGTGCCGAGGTTGATCGCCACGTGGCCGTCGGTCCCGGTCACCACCTCGTCGAACCGCTGCAACGCGGCCACGTGCGCGACGGCCAGGTCCCAGACGTGGATGAAGTCCCGAAGCCCGGTGCCGTCCCGGGTGGGCCACTCGGTGCCGGTGACCGGGAACGGCTCCCCCCGCTCCGCCGCCTCGATCAGCTTGTTCAGCACGAAGCTCGGCCGCCCCGGGGGAAGGCCGGAGCGCAGCTTCGGGTCGGCGCCCACCGGGTTGAAGTAGCGCAGCGACACCACCCGCAGCGGGGTGGCGGCGGCCAGGTCGGCGAGCATCTGCTCGGCGACCGCCTTGGTCCGCGCGTACGGGCTGGCGGGGCGCAGCGGCGCGTCCTCGCACACGCCGAAGTCCGCCTCCCCGGTGACGTCCGGCTGGCCGTACACCGATCCGCTGGAGCTGAACACCAGCCGGTGGCAGCCGTGCCGCAGCAGGCTGTCGGCCAGCGCCAGGGTGCCGGCGACGTTCACCCGCCAGTAGCGCAGCGGCTCGGTCACCGACTCGGGCACCACCACCAGTGCGGCGCAGTGGACGCACGCGCCGATGTCGGGGTGCTCGGCGAAGATCCGGTCAAGCAGCGCGCCGTCGGCGATGTCCCCCTGGTAGAAGAACCGGCCCTCAGTGTATTCGGGCCGCCCGGTGCTCAGGTCGTCGAGGATGACCGGGGTGATCCCGGCGTCGAGGCAGGCTGACGCGACCGTGCTGCCGATGTAGCCCGCTCCCCCGGTGACCAGCACCTTCATGCCACCGGTGGGTGGCGCCTCCTGACCGTCCCGATCCGCCGCCTGCGTGGTCATCCGCGTCCCGGCCCCTTCCTGGCCGGCCGTGCGCCGGCCGCGAACAGGGTACCGGACCGTCCACTTCGGCACATGATCGGGCGCCGACCGGAGGGGTCGACCGCGGTCGCCGGGGACGGCCGGCCCGGGTCAGTCGGGCTCGGCGGCCAGCAGGTCGAGCACCAGCGCGGCGGTCCAGCTGAACTCGGTGGTGCCGATGCCCTCGCCGGTGACCGCGTGGAAGTACTCGTAGCAGCCGGAGCGGCGGACCAGGTCGACCGTGCAGCGGCGCAACTCGGCCGCGAGCGCGTGCCGGCCGTGCTGGCGCAGCGCCCGCCACATCAACCAGTTCATGTTGATCCAGATCGGGCCCCGCCAGTAGCGGTCCGGGTCCAGGTCCGGCGCGGTGCGGTCGTAGCTGGGCAGCGGCAGCGTCATGGACTCCGACAGCCCGAACCGGGGCGAGGACGCCTCGGCGATCAGCGCCTCGACCTGGGCCTGCGGCAGCTCCGGCAGGACCAGCGGCACCAGCCCGCCGGCGTACCGGGCGGGGCTCATCGTGCCGGTACGCACGTCCAGCGCGTGGAACATCCCGGTGGTCGGGTTGAACAGCCGCTTGACCAGGGAGTCGGTGAGCTCGGCGGCCCGCTCCCGGTGCGGGGTCGGGTCGTGGCCGGTGACCGTGGCGATCTCGGCCAGCGCGTACTCGGCCGCGACCATCAGCGCGTTGAACGCCGGGCACTCGACCACGAACAGGTGGTCCTCGGCGCTCCCGTCCCGGTAGCCGCGGTCCCGGTACGCCTGGGCGATGGTGAGGTAGCTGACGTAGTCGTCGTCGGTGGGCCGGTGCTCGCGGTCAGCCACCACGAGGTCGACCCGCTTGCGGTGGCGCATCACCTCCGGGTCGGCGGGCACGTTGGCCAGCGCCGCGTCCCAGGCCGGGCTGTTGTCCTGCCCCGACTCCCAGGGGTGCAGCAGGCTCACCAGGCCGGCGCCGCCGAGGTCTCGGTGCCGGGCGAGGTACCGCTGCTGGGCGACCAGCCGGGGGTAGAGCCAGGTCAGCTCCTCAGCCGCCCGTGCCCGCTCGTCCGGGTCGGTGGCGGCACGGTAGAGCTCCCACGCGGCGATCGCGTGCACCGGGGGCTGGACGATGCCGCTGGTCTCCCGGTGGTCCGGGGCGCCGGGCGCCTGCGAGGAGCGCCAGAAGTCGGGGCCCGGGAAGTAGGTGCGGCGGCCGTTGCGCGGGTCGAACACGATGTGCGGCACCCGGCCGTCGGCCCACTGGGCCGAGAACAGGTGCCGCAGATCCCGCCAGGCCCGACCCGGGTTGACCCGGGCCAGACCGACGGCGATGAAGCCGGTGTCCCAGCTCCACTGGTGGGGGTACAGCGTCTGCGAGGGCACCGTGTGGTCGTGCCACCAGTTGTCTTCCAGCGTCGTCACCGCCAGGTGCCACAGACGCTCATCGGTGGTGACAGTCATCGGGTGTCGCTACCTCCGGGGGTGGCGGTGGACGCATCCGCCGCCGAGCGGTGCCTCCACCGGGGGGACGGGGGAGTCGTCGCACCGCACTGTGCGGACGGGTCGGGGAACGTGGCGCCCGCGCCGCCACCGCCACCGGACCGGAGGTCAGCCGACGACGCGGACCCGGTCCGCCTGCGGGCCCTTCGGGCCCTGGGTCAGCTCGAACTCGACCCGCTGGTTCTCCTCCAGGGTCCGGAAGCCGGACGACTGGATGGCCGTGAAATGAACGAACACATCGGACCCTCCGCCGTCCACGGCGATGAACCCGAAACCCTTGTCAGGATTGAACCACTTGACGGTACCTTGTGCCATTTCTCCTGCTCCTTCGTGGCGCGAACATCCAGACGGCGCCGCACGCTGCTGAGCCATCCGGCCGGTTTCTCGTGCAGCGGCTGGCGTCACCTCGAAGAGCAGGCGCGCAGACCACGTACCTCAAAACCCTGGGGCCCAGCATACCCGAGCTTCCGGGGTACCCCGCCGGTTCTGCGAAACGGGTCACCCGTCCCCGGCGAAGTTCACCCGGTGGCGCACGGGATTCACCCGGCCCGGGGAGAGAACCGGCCGACCGGGGAGACAGCCGGTCCCGCCGGCCACGGCGGGTCACCCGGTCGGCTCGGCGGCCTCCCGTGAGCGCGGCGGCAGCGCCAGCGCCACCAGCGCGGCCACCGCGCACAGGCCCGCGGTCACCAGGAAGATCTCCGCGTACGAGGTGCGCAGCGCCTCCTGCACCGCCGCGGCGTACGCCTCCAGCGCCTGCCGCCGCTCCTCGGGGTCGAGCCCGAGCGGCGGTGACTCGAGCCGGGCGGTGAGCTGGTGGAACCGGTGCAGCCCGTAGGCCGACAACGCCGCCACCCCGAGCAGCATGCCGAGCATCCGGGCGACCACCACCGCGGACGAGGCGACCGCGTGGCCGGTCGCCGGCGCCACCCGCAGGACCGCGGCCGCCAGCGGCGCCACCACCAGCCCCAGGCCCAGCCCGGCGAGCAGCAGGTCGGTGTCGAGCCTGGTCACCGCGGCGCCGAGCACAGTGAACCGGGGTGTCCGCGGGTCGGCCGGCCAGTGGGCCACCAGCAGGTACGCGACGGCGGCGAGCGCGAGCCCGACAACCGTGGGTACCCGCTCCCCGAACCGCCGCACCGCCAGGCCGCCGAGCACCGCGCCGACCGGCAGCGCCGCCAGGAACCGGGTGAGCAGCAGCGCCCCCTCCACCGCATCCAGGTCCAGGGTGGTCTGCGCCAGCAGCTGCACGTCGACCAGGGTGACCAGCAGTGCCGCGCCGGCGAGCAGGCTGGTCACCAGCACCGCGACCAGCGGCCGGACCGGGGCGCCGGTGAGGTCGAGCAGCGGCGCGCGGGAGCGCCGTTGCTGCCACCAGAACACCGCGGCGACCAGCACCGCGCCGGCCAACATCGCCGGCCCCCACGGCGGCAGGGCCGACTCCTCTGGCCGGTCGTGGTGGAGGCCGACCACCGCCAGGCCGAGGGCCAGCGCCAGCAGGACGCCGCCGACCAGGTCGACCGGCCGGCGCGGGGCGACCGGCGGCCGGTCTGGCACGGTGCGCCACACCAGCACCGCGGCGAGGGCGGCGAGCGGCAGGTTGACCCAGAACACGCCCCGCCAGCCGACCAGCGCCGCCAGCCCCGCCCCGTACAGCGGACCGAGCACCGCCCCGAGCTCCTGTGCGGCGTTGACCAGACCGAGCGCCGCGCCGCGCCGGGCGACCGGGTACAGGTCGGCCACCAGCGCCAGGGTCACCGGCAGCAGCGCCCCGCCGGCCAGGCCCTGCACCAGCCGGCCGGCGATCACCACCGCGGGCAGCCCACCGGCGGCGGTCACCGCCGAACCGACGGCGAACCCGGCCAGGCACGCATACAGCACCGGGCGCCGCCCGTACCGGTCCGACAGGCTGCCCAGCAGCGGCATGCCCGCGACGTAGCCCAGCAGGTAGCCGGTGACCAGCGGGGTGGCCCGCTCCAGCCGGTTGACCGGGATGGACAGGTCCTCCACGATCTGCACCAGCAGGGTGACCACGACGTACGCGTCCAGCGCCGCGACCAGCGTGGCGGCGCCGCCGACCGCGACCGCGAGCCGGCGGCCGGTGGGCCGACCGATCGTCGCGGACCGCGCCGCCGGCCGGTGGTGACGGGGCCGCGGCGGCGCCCACCGGCGACGGGTCGCGGCCGGTTCAGGGGGCACGGATGTCGACCGGCTCGTCGAACCCGGACAGGGTCACGTCGGCGCCGCCGCCGTCGGCCAGCGTCACCTCGAGCCGGTGCAGCAGCGGCCGGTCCGCGCCGATCCACACCGTGCCGGTGGCGTCGGCGCCGTCCACCCCGGGCAGCAGGGTGGCGACCGCCGCCGGGGCGAACCGCACCCGCAGCCGCTGGGTGCTCACCCCGTCGACGCGTTCGGTGCCGTCGGCGGCGACCAGCTCGGCGGTGCGCAGCAGCTGCGCCACCCCGCGGTCGGGGTCGAGGATGGCCGAGACGTCGTAGAGGCGGGCCGCCTCCTCGCGGGTGCCGGTCTGCCAGCCGCCCAGCAGCCGGTAGTGGAGCACGTCCCCCACCAGCCGCACCTCCGCCTCCAGGACCTGCCCGAGTTCGGTGACGGTGAGGGTGCCGGCGGCGTCACCGTCGGCGGTGACGACCGCGTCGACCGCGCGGACCGGCATGTCGAGCGCGTCGCCGTCCACCGTCAGGTGCAGCCGCACCGTGGTCACGGTGGCCATCTCGTCGGCGGCGGCGGTCAGCAGCGACTCCGCCTCGGACCGGTCGAGCGCCGGCCCGTCGCCGCAGCCGGCGCCGGTCAGGGCGAGCAGCACCACCGCGGTCAGCGCGGTGATCCGGGCGGGGCGGCGCCAAAGGGGGCGGGGACGGATCCACCGCGACGGGTCACGGTGCCGTCGCAAGCCGCGGGTACGCATACCGGAATGCTACGGGGAGACCGCGGTACGCGGTTCCGCGCCGGGCGCCGACCGCGGGTCGTCCCCGGCCCGGGGCGCCGGCGGTGTGTGCCCGAAGGTGGTCACCTCGGCGCGGGTCCGCGGCAGCGCGTGCGGGTGGTGCTCCCGCAGCCACCCCACCAGGTGCTCCCGCACGGCGCAGCGCAGGTCCCACAGTTTGCTGCCGTCGGCGGCGCTCACCAGCGGACGCACCCGCACCCGGCCGCCGGTGGCGTCGGTCACCACCATGCTGACCGTGCGGCCGTCCCAGAGCGGGTGCTGCTTGACGTAGCGGATCAGCTCCTCCCGCAGCTCCGGGATCGGCACGCTCCAGTCGACGTCCAGCTCCACCGTGCCGAGAATCTCCGAACCGCTGCGGGTCCAGTTCACGAACGGGGTGGTGGTGAAGTACGAGGTCGGCAGGATCAGCCGGCGCTGGTCCCAGATGCGGACCACCACGTAGCCGAGGGTCAGCTCCTCGACCCGGCCCCACTCCCCCTCGACCACCACCACGTCGTTGATGCGCAGCCGGTCGCCGAAGGCGAGCTGGAGCCCGGCGAAGAAGTTGCTCAGCGTCGACTGGGCGGCCAGACCGCCGATCACGCCGAGCAGGCCGGCGGAGGCGAGCAGGCTGGTCCCCACCCCGCGGACGGCCGGGAAGGTGTAGAGCACGGTGCCGACGGTGAGCAGCACCACCAGGGCCAGCGCCATCCGGCGCAGCACGGTCAGCTGGGTCCGGGCCCGGCGGACCTCCACGTTCTCCAGGTCCGAGAGGCCGAGCCGACCGCTGACGGCGCGCTCGGCCAGCGGCAGCAACGAGGACACCGCCCACCCGCCGGCGATGATCGCCGCCACCAGCAGGCCGTGCAGCAGCGGCCCGCGCCACGCCCCGCTGCCGGCGGCGGTGAGCGACTGCACCGCGGTGCGGGCCACCAGCAGCGCCACCAGCAGCTGCACGGGCTTGTGGGTACGCCCGGCGACCAGGGCCAGCGCCGGTGTCCGCCGCCCGAGCCGGCGCAGCACCGCGTAGACCAGCCCGACCACGAGGAAGCCGGCGGCCAGCGCCGCGCCGCCCACGATCCACGGGCTGTACATCTGCCACAGCTGCGACATCACAATCCCTCCGCCGCGCGACGGTTACGCGGGTGTCAGCCTGCCAGTGTTCCTGAATCCGGCCGGCCGCGGCCAGTCGGGTCGGCGCGGTTGGGGTCGGCGCCGTTGGGGTCGGCGTCGTCGGAGCCGGGCGGCGGCGCACCGTCGGGGCCGGGCGGCGGGGCGCCGGCGGCGACCGCCCGCCGGTGCAGCAGCCGTTCGACGGTGGCGATGTCGCGCGGTGAGGAGCGGGACGCCAACCAGTACATGATCCCGGTGGGTACGAGGAACAGCTGGAAGGCGGCCAGGCCAACGGCGAAGTTCGTCGGCGGCGGCAGCACCCGGCTCAGCGCCTCGAAGGCCCGCACCGTCAGCGCGCTGCCGACGGCGCGGCCCACCCCGTTGACGAAGTTGCCCACGCTGAACGCGGTGCCCCGGTGCTCCGGCGGGTTCACCTCGGCGATGAGCGCGTACCAGTTGGGCGAATTGGCCGACAGCAGCCCGATCGCCAGCAGCGCCAGCGCGAAGGTGAGGGTCATCGCCGGCTCGGTGACGAGGCTGCGCAGCACCCCGGCGACCACGGCGCTGCGCCGGGTCTCGTCGGTGGGCAGGTCGAGCCGCAGCGGCACGAACACCAGTCCGACGAACATCGGCACCGCGCCGAGCACCCCGACCGCGGCCACCAGCGCCCGGGCCCGCGGGGTGCGGCGCCGCAGCCGGTCCCCGATCAGCGCGCCGACCAGCGACAGCACGCCGCCGGACTGGACCAGCACGACGAACACGCTGCCGATGACGATCGCGGTGGTCTCCGGATAGCCCAGCGCCTCGGCCTTGGCCTGCAGCAGCCTCGGCAGCCACACCAGCGACCCGAACGCGATCTGGGCGGTCAGCCCCTGGGCGGCCAGCCACACGTTGGTGCGGCGGCGCGCCATCCGCGGCAGGTCGGAGAAGGTGATCCGGTACGCGTACTCGCCGCCGGCGGCGTACAGTCCGGCGAGCTGCGGCTCGCTCTCGCCGCGGCGGATCCGGTGGGTGAACAGGTAGGCCACGCAGGCGACCAGGCCGACCACCATGAGCAGCCGGAACGGCGCCCGCCAGTCGGCGGCGTACATCCCGCCGAGGGCGACCCCGGCGAGCGTGCCCACGCCCTGGGAGATGCCCCACAGCCCCATCACCAGGCCGCGGCGGCGGGGCGTGACGAGGTCGCTGACCACGCTGAAGCCGACCGAGGCGACGGTCCCGAGGCCGACCGCCGCCACCGCCAGGGTGGCGGCGAACACCGAGAGGCTGCCGGCGTACCCGGTGGCGCCGATCCCGACCGCCCAGATGAGGGTGCCGATGAGCAGCAGCCGTTTGCGATCGTACCGGTCCCCCAGGTACGCCCAGACCATGGCGGACACGGCGGTGATCAGGAAGGTCGCCGCCACCACCGCCGCGACGGTCGGTTCGCCGGTGCCCAGCTCCCGGCTCATCGGGGTGAGCAGCAGCGGCGGCATGGCGACCGCCACGTTGTCCAGCGAGGCGAGGACCACGAACACGGTCACCGTGTAGATACGGTGGGGCTGTCCCACAAGCCACCGCGTCGTGGCGTGGTCCGGGGTGGTGCGGTGCGCCTGGGTCGGGTCGCGCCGGGGCGTGTCGCGGCTCACCCTACGTACACAATCAGACGCCGGCCACCACGCGTCCACGGGGTCGGTGACCGGCGCCCCGGGGCCGGCCAGTCCCGCCGCGGCGCTGCGGCGGGCCGCCGGACACCGGGTCGGCGGCTATCGCCCGGCGAGCAGCTTGCTCACCGCGGCGTCCACGTCCAGGTACTCGCTCTCCCGCCCCCTCGGCACCACGACGCAGGTACGCCGCAGGAAGCGCACCAAGACGCCGCGGGGCACCTCGAACAGCGCGTTGCCGTCGGGCGACGACAGCGCGAGCGCCACGTAGTCACCGCGCGGGGTGGTCCACGGCCAGACCCGCACATCGCCGATCCCGGCCGGTTCCTCCAGCCCGGTCAGCAGCAGCTCCCGGGCGAACGACCACCCGACGGTCTCCCCACCGGTGGACTCCGCGTGGAACAGCACGTGGACCGCGTACGGGTCCGCGGGGTCGTAGCGCAGGCTGGCCCGCACCGGGACCGCGCTGGCGTCCGGCGCGATCAGTCGCAACGATGTCTCGACCTCGACGGTCGCTGGCCTTACGTTCATCGATTTCTCCCCCCGGCACCGGTTGCGAGACCTTGTGCCCCGCCCCATCTCATGGTCGGGCGGCGTCACCTACTACGCTACGCCATCATCCGATCTCACTCTGTAGTGGGAACCGACATATCTGACAGTTCCCCCAAGATTTTTTTGTCCTGGAACTTCCCCTTCCGCGCCGCGCGGCGGGGGGCTCCGGGTCGCGCGGTCACGGCGTTGGCCGGGCCGCCCGACGGCTGCCCGGTGTCCCGTGACTACCCGGGCAACGCGCAGACACCCCGGAACGTCACGGCCTCCCGGGATCATGACCGGAATACGGAAGAATGTCCGACCCTAGCGGGTGATCATCGGAGTCCCCACCGGTGGCGGCGCACCGCTGCGCGCCCGTTCCGTCCACCGGTCGAGGTCCGCCGGGGCGGGCGCCTCCCCCGCCGCCGCAACACCGGGGGGTCGGGATGCAATCAGGTGCACCGGTGAGCTAGAGTGTTCATCCGTTCCGGGCGATTAGCTCAGCGGGAGAGCGCTTCGTTCACACCGAAGAGGTCACTGGTTCGATCCCAGTATCGCCCACCGGTGAGAACCCCGGTCACCACCGTGGTGGCCGGGGTTTCTGTTACCCGGCGTCTGACGGACTGCCGGAGTGGGTCACGGGGGTCGAGGTGGATGTCCGGCTGTCCGCCGACCGAGTGCAGGTGCTGTGGCACGACCCGACCGTCGACGGCCTCCCCGGCCGGATCGGCGACCACCCCGCCGACGACCCGCGTGACTGGCGGGGTCGGTGTGCACGGTGGCGCTCACCAGCCGGGGACAGCGTTTGTGAGCTGGTGCTTGGCGTCGGCGGTGATCCGGCTGGCCTCCTGCAAGGTGAGGCGGTCGTCGACGACGAGCCCGGCCTCGGCGTGCAGGCGGTGGCCGATCCCAGCGCCACCGTAGCGTGACGCCGCCCACGACCAAATGACCGGGCCCGACCGCGACGCCTCGGCCGGCGGCCGCCGTGCACCCGCTCCCCGCCGACGTTACGGTGCCGGGTGACGTGCTGCGGGTGGCCGAGCAGCTGGCGGACCGGACGGTCGATGTGCTGGTCAACAACGCCGGCGGGCTGGTCAAGGACACCGCACCGGGCCTGGAGAGGCTCTTCGACGAGTTCCGCCGGACCATCGAGATCAACCTGCTGTCCGCGATGATGCTGACCGAAGCGCTGTGGGAGCGCATCCGCCGCCCCGGCGGACGGGTCGTCACCATCAGCTCGATCGCCGCACACCGGGGCGGCGGCAACGCGTACGCGGCGGCCAAGGCCGGGTCGATCGGCTGGGGGTTCGACCTGGCCAAGCGCGGCGGGCCGGACGAGATCACCGTCAACACGGTGGTGCCCGGGTACATCCAGGACACCGAGTTCTTCACCGAGGAGGGCCGCTCCCCACGTCACGGCCGGCTGGTGGCGGAGACCCTGGTCGGCCGCGCCGGTCGGCCGGCGGACGTGGCGGCGATGGTGCACTTCCTCTCCTCGGAGGAGGCGTCGTTCATCACCGGCCAGGTCGTCGGCGTCAACGGCGGCGCGCTCCTCGGCCGCTGAACGACCCGATGTGATCAGTCTTCCGCAGGGAAACGGCCAGAATTTACATCTGCGGCGCCGGTTCCACCCGGCGCCATGAATCACCGTCCGGGTAGACAACAGACACACCAGCTGACCTCAAGTAAGCCAGGAGATCGTCTCGCGGCGGCGAGGGAACGAGTACTGTCTTTCGCGCCTTCGCATCGACAAAGCGCCCATAATCCATGAGCTGTCCAACAGCGAGACGCATGGCTTCACGAGTTGCCCTACTTTTCGCTTCAACAAGCTCGCACGTCGTCTCATCCCAAAGATCACAATAGATTGGCGCTACTTCGCCTTCTGGGTGGATCTCTAGGCGTCCCACACTGTGACCGAGATCCATGAGGTAAGAAGTGTAGTCGTGCACTATGGAAGCCTCTTCTCGCTTGTACTCATAAGGCTTCCCTCCTGGAGCAGCTACGCCACTCCTGGTGTGCTGACGCTCGACTGGGATAAACTTGACCGTTGTCTTGCTAGCCTTCGTGATCGGGATCTCCGGCAACTTGACCGGTAACGGGTTGAGCGGGCGAAGCCGAAAGACGATTACCTGTCGCAACGTCGACTCATCACCTGATTCATGCGCATCGCGCATGTAAGTATCAACTAGCTCGAACTCGCCGAGATAGGTTACCTCGGGTCCGTCGGCAAGGAATCCTTCTAGACTACGCCGTTCTTGGCGATGGTTCAGGATTGCCTTGTTGCCCTTGTCGAAGCGCTGATCGCCTCGCTGACCTTCGCCAACGTAGTTGAGCAGTCCGTCGGCGTCCCAACCGTCGTAATAGCCGTGAAGATGCCCCGGTGGCCGGATTGATGAAAAACATCACGACCGGGACCTTCGCCGAAGGCGATATGCCACTCTGCTGGTTTCCTCCAAACCGGCTATGAAGCTCGCGACGCGCAATCCGCATTCCGGGCTGCAAGCCGTCTAGCATCACTACCCCCAGGATTCCGAGAAGATCTCATCCTAAGTGGATAGCGTGCCAGATGGTCCAAGAAGGACGAGGGCCCGGGTCACCGCTTGCGGTGACCCGGGCCCTCGCACGTAGACGGGTACGCCCGAATGCGTACCCGTGGACTCACGGCTCGTACCGCTCGTCCGGCTCGTACTGCTCGTCCTCGGAGGCGGCGGCACGCGCCGAGCGCTCGATGTCCTCCTCGGCCACGACGTGCTCACGGCGCACGTCACCGGCGACCGTCTCGTCCGCGGTCACCGTCTCCTTGTCCATGCGGACCCGCTCGACCGGGACGGTCTCCCGGCCGACCACCGGCCGATCCTCGTGAAGGATCATCTCGCGCTCGGACTCGACGAAGTCCTCGTCCCGCGCGTGCTGGCGTTCCTCCTCGGTGATCGGCACCCGCTCGACCCGCACGCGCTCGCGCCGCAGCGGCACCGACGTCTGCTCGTACTCGGTGGTCACGTACTTGCGCAGCCGGGCCCGGCCGGTCTCACGCTCCTCGGTGCCGACCTGCAGGTGCTCCTCAGAGCGGGTCATGGTCTCCGGCTCGGAGTACTCCACCGGGTACTCGGCCTCCTCGACCTCGGCCGTACCGGCCCCAGCCGCCATGGGCTCGGCCGTGCGGGCCTGGGCGACCCCGGGCTCAGCCATCTTGTTCCTGGCGGCCTTCGGCTCCGCCATCTCGGCTTCGACGGCCCCGGCCTCGGCGGTCGCGGCCTTGGCGGTGCCGGCCTCGTACGTGCCGGCCTCGTACTCGGTCACCGGCCGGTACTGCAGGCCGTAGTGGTCGTACAGCCGCTGCTCGTCGTCCAGCGACAGGTGGTCCTCCTCGACGGCGACCATCGGCGCGTCCCTGACCTCGTCGCGGGTGAACGGGATCACCACCTCGTCGCCGCGCACCTCGACCGGTTCGACCGGCACGAAGCTCTCCTTCGCGCCGAACCTCCCGGTACGCACGGTCATCCACTCCGGGCGGCCGGTCGCGTCGTCCGCGAAGACCTGGGCCACCTCGCCGATCTTCCTGTGGTTCCGGTCGTACGCGGTCCGGCCGACGACCTCAGGAACCTGCTGGATAGTGATCATGTCGATCCCCCCGTGGTCCATCACTTCTTGTAGCCTAGCCGCTACAAAGCGCACACATCCAGGCTGGATGGACTGCGGAAAGGTGGCGGCCGCCACCCGTCCGGCGCGCTCCGCACCGGGTGGAGGGGACGACCACGAGGTACGCGCGAGGACGCCGGCGCGATCAGTCGACGCCGGCCCGGCAGTCGGCGGGCACGAGCCCTCGGGCGGTGGCCACCGGGGTGCACGGCGGCCGGGCGTCGGCCACCCAGCTCTCCCACTCCTGCGGCGGCACCATGCGCAGGCCGTCGTCGTCGGCGCCGCGACTGTTCACGTACCCGGTGATCCGGTCGAACACCCGTCGGTAGGCGGCGCGGCGGCTGTCGTCCAGGTCGGGGTCGGCGAGCGCCGCCGGCAGGTTCACCACCCGGGCGGCCGGGTAGTACTCCATCCACGCGGCGACCACCTCCACCTCGGTGACCCGCCACCGCCCGGTCTCGTCGCGGGTGAAGGTGAACCGGGGCACCACCGAGTCCTGGGTGTTCTCCGGCGAGCCGTCCGGGAACCGGGTGGTGAGGTTGCCGAGGCCGTAGGCGACCCACTTGTCCCCGATCCGCTCGAACGGCTGCACCACGTGCACGTGGTGGCCGATGATCAGGTCGATCTCGTCGCCGGCGAGCAGCCGCTGGGCCAGGCCTAGCTGGCCGATGTCCGGCGCCACCTGGTACTCGGTGCCCCAGTGCATCGACAGGATCACGATCTCGGCGCCCGCCTCCCGGGCCCGCCGGGCCTCGTCGAGGATCCGGTCCGGGTCGATCATGTTCACCGACCACGGCCGGTCGGCCGGGATCGGCAGCCCGTTGACGCTGAAGGTGTACGACAGGTGCGCCACCTTCACCCCGCGGACCTCCACGATGGTGACCGTCTCGGCCTCCTCCCGGGTGCGGGCCGAGCCGGTGTGCGCCACCCCCACCCGGTCGAGCAGGTCGAGCGTACGTTCGATGCCCTCCACGCCGCTGTCGAGCACGTGGTTGGAGGCGGTCGAACACGTGTCGAACCCCAGGTCGGCGATGGTGTCGGCGAGCTGGGGCGGGGCCTGGAAGTACGGGAAGCTGGGAAACGGCCCCTCCGGCTTCGCCAGCGGCTGCTCCAGGTGGCAGACGGCGAGGTCCGCGCTCTGCGTGATCGGCCGGAGTGCGGCCAGGATCTCGGTGAAGTCGTGACCCTCCCGGCCGGCCGCGGCGGCGTCCGCGGCCGCCTGGGCCGTCAGGGGCGGCGGCACGAAAAGGTCACCGGCGGCCACCACGGTCAGCGTGGTCGGCTTCTGCGGCACCCGCGGCACCGGCACCGGCGGCGCCACCGGCGCCGGCGTCGGTGGCGCAGTCGGTGGCGGGGTGGGCGTCGCCGGGGCGTCCGGGCCGGTCTCCTCCCGGGCCACCGGGGTCATCTCGCGCTCCGGCGGACGGATCGCGACCAGCGCGTGCACCGGGAGAAGGAGCGAGAGTGCGACGGCTGCCGCAAGCCGGATACGAAGGGGCGCCATGCCCGGCGATGGTAGTGGCCGCCCGCTCCCCCCGGGTCTGGTTGGCCGAAACGGTCTCTGGTCCGGCCGCCGTCACGATCCCGGTACGCGTACCGCCCGGTCACGGCCGGCCGGACCGCCCACAGGCGGGCCGGACCGTTCAGGGGCGGCCGAACCGCAGCGCCTCCAGCACCACCTCGTCGCCGTCACTCACGTCCACATCGGTCGCACCGCACCAGGGGCAGGTGACCAGCAGGTCGGTGCTCTGCCCGTACCCGCCGCAGGCGCGGCAGGACACGGTGGCCGGGGTGACCACCACCTCCACCGGCGCGTCCGGCGGCAGACAGGCGTCGGTGACCAGGCCGAACGCCCGCCCCATCCCGCCGGGGACGACCGCGTGCCGGACCCCGACCCGCAGCCGGACGCCACCCAGCCCCGGCCCGGCGACCGGCGGTTCGGTCGACCCGGAGACGGTGAGCCCGGTCGCCTCTGGCACTCCGTTGCCCTGCATCAGCGCTCACATCCTCGCTCGTGCCGGTTGGTGCTCACTCGGGCGCGCCGGCACGCGGCCACGCTGAGGCGGCCACGTGACGGCACAGTCGGATGGTCAGATGGTGATGGGTGTGAATGTGATGGGCGGCGGCGCACCACACGACGTGCGCCTCCAGCTGTCGCGCACCTTCTTTGTAGCACCCGGCGCCGGGCCGCACCGGGCGAACAGCCAAGCCCACGACCGGGAATCACAAGCCGACGGCCGGGAACCAACGGCCGAGCCGACGGCCTGGAATCACGGCCCGCCGTCGTCCCACGAACCCGCCCGTGGGCAGGGGCGTTCCGCGTACCGTGGCGGTGAGAGCCGCGGGAGGCGCCGATGACCACGATCGCTGCTCCACTGACCGAGGCCGAGCTGCGCGGACTGCACGCGTACTGGCAGGCGGCGAACTACCTCACCGTGGGCCAGATCTACCTGCTGGACAACCCGCTGTTGCGCGAACCGCTGCGGCCGGAGCACATCAAGCCCCGGCTGCTCGGCCACTGGGGCACCGGCCCCGGCCTCAACCTCGTCTACGCCCACCTCAACCGGCTCATCCGCGAACGCGACCTGGACATGATCCTCATCACCGGGCCCGGCCACGGCGGCCCGGCGATCGTGGCCAACACCTGGCTGGAGGGCACCT
>CAZSNW010000009.1:0-24413 GCA_964608245.1 uncultured Micromonosporaceae bacterium | reverse complement strand
GCGGCCCGGGGTGTGGTGACCCCCACCTCGCCGGTCCCCCCCCCTTCCGGGGGCGGGCGTGCGGCGCCCCCCCGCCCCCGGACCACGTCCGGTTCACCGTCACCGGACGACCCGCGCCGACGTCCGGCTCAGCTCGACCCGACCAGCCCGGTGGCCACGGTGGGTGCGTCCACCAGGACCGACCGCGGCTCGTCCCGGCCCAGCACGGTGGCCAGCCGCCGGTCACCGTGGGCGAGTTCGATCCCGGTGTAGAGCTCCACCGTGTCCCACTCGCCGAGGGTGTACCGCTCCTTGCGCCGCAGCGTCCGGGCGGTCCCCCGGTCGTCCGGACCGCTGCGCTGCCACACGGTGGTGCCCCGCTCACTCAGGTCGGTCACCACCAGGCCGTCCTCCTCGGCCTCCAGGCGCACGTGCTCCTCGCTGATCCAGGCGGCCGCCGCCTCGTGCAGCCACTCCGCCACCGACACCACGTCCGGGTCGTCCTGGCGCCGCCCCACGGTCAACGGTGCACCGGCCCGCACCACCAGCCGCCGCCGCGGCAGGTCGTCCACCACGATCGACACCGCGTACGCCGGCTCACGCGGACCCACGTCCACGACCGGCTCGCCGTGCTTGGGACACACCGCCACGCCGTTGCGCAGCACCGGCACGGGCTGGCCGATGGTCCGGCGTTCCCCGAAGGCCGGGCAGTCGAAGCCGTCGCACCGCCACGTCCGCCGCAGCAGCGAGGCATTGGCCGACGACGGCTGGCCGCGCAGCAGGAACCGGCGGCGCGCCACCCGGGTACGCGCCAGCCACCGCGCCCGGCGTCCGGCCAGCACCTCGGCCGGCAGAGGGAGCGCCACCTTCTCCCCCGCCAGGGCCGTCTCCGGCACCTTGGCGGAGGCCACCACCGGGCCGTTCTCCGCGGCGGAGGCGTCGTCCGACGGCCCGTCCGGCAACGCCGGCGTCAGCACCGCCGCCCCGTGGCGCGCGTGCAGCTGCAGCACCCGGCCCTCGGCCACCCACGCGTACCGGCTCGCCAGCTCGTCGCCGACGGCCGTGGTGATCAGCGGCAGGCCGGTCAGGTCGGCCACCTCCGCCGCGCGGCCGCGGATATCGGCGACCACCTCGATCAGCCCGTCCTCGGCCCAGCGACCGAGCACCATCCGCTCCTTGGAGGTGAGGGCCTGATCGGAGAGCAGCTGGCGCGGCACCACCCCGTAGACCATGGCGCCCTCGTCAACCAGGTAACGGCTCAGCGCATCGACGAGCATGCCGATCCGGACCAGGTTGACCGGCCGTCCACCGTCCAGCGCGACGAACCGGGCCACCTCCCCCAGGTCCGCCACCGCCTGCGCCGCCACCACGTCGGTGGTCAGGCGCTGCTCGATCGCATCCATCACCGAGCTGACTTGGAAGCGCACCTTCACACCATAGGTTCCTTTCGCCAGTGACGGAACCACCGGTCACCCGGCCCGGTACCCCGCACGGCTCGCGCCGACCCGGGGGTCGCAGGGCCACCCGTGCCGCCCGGACAGGCCGGTCGGCCCTGGCCGTCGGCGGCTCCAGCGCGCAGGGTGGACGGCGAAGGAGGATCCATGACGAAGGACCTGGACCTCACCGCGGCGGTGGCCGCGGCGGTACGCGCGCCGTCGCTGCACAACAGCCAACCGTGGCGGTTCCGGCTGCGCGACGACACGGTGGAGGTGCGCCTCGACCCGCAGCGCATGCTGCCGGCCACCGACCCGACCGGCCGCGGCGCGCGGATCTCCGCCGGCGCCGCGGTCCTGAACCTCCGGCTGGCGTTCGCGGCCGCCCACCGGCGGCCGTTGGTGACCCTGCTGCCCGACCCCGCCGACCCGTACCTGGTGGCGCGGGTGGCGGCCGACCCGGCACAGCCGCCGTCGCCGGAGGAGGAGCGGCTGTACCGGGCCATCCCGCAGCGTCACAGCCACCGTCGGCCCTTCGGCCCCGACCAGGTGCCCGGGCACGTCCGGCAACGCCTGGTGGAAGCCGCCCAGGCGGAGGGGGCGTGGCTGG
The DNA here is from genome assembly GCA_964608245.1 of uncultured Micromonosporaceae bacterium. Lineage (GTDB taxonomy): Bacteria > Actinomycetota > Actinomycetes > Mycobacteriales > Micromonosporaceae > Natronosporangium. The sequence continues at coordinate 22,391 of CAZSNW010000009.1, read as the reverse complement.
TGCAGCTCATCGGCGGTACGCCGTTGACGGCGCTGTCGGCGCTGGCGCGTACCGCGGACCAGCTGCTCATGCGCAACCCGGCCTACCGGACGGAGCTCGCGGCCTGGAGCCGGAACGGACCGGCACCCGACGGCGTCCCGGCAAGCGCAGGCGGTCCCCGGCCCCGGCCGGACGACCTGCTGCCGGTCCGGCCCTTCGGGTACCCGGCCGCGGGCGACCGCCCGTCTGGACCCGGTGGCGACGCGTACGTCACGGCCGGGTCCGGGACACCGACCGACGCCGCCCGGTCCGATCCGGCCTCCGGACCAGGCGAAACGGCGCCCGGTGGTCCACCGACGACCGGTGCCGATCCGTCGACGGTGCAGCCGCAGCCGCTGGTCGCCGTGCTCGGCACCGCCGAGGACACCCCGCTCGACCAGGTGCGGGCGGGCCTGGCCCTGCAACGGGTGCTGCTTGCCGCCACCGCGGACGGGCTGGCCGCCTCGATGGTCTCCCAACCCGTCGAGTTGCCGGCCACCCGCGAGCAGTTGCGACTAGCGTTGGGTCAGCAGGGACCGCCGCAGATGGTGCTCCGGATCGGCTACGGCACCGCACCGGCGTTCCCCACGCCCCGGCGCGACGTCGCCGACGTCATCGACGTCATCGACGAGGAGGCCTGACCGGCCGGACGGCGCGGGCCGTGACAGAAGGGAGTCGCCATGGACACCACACACCACCGGCCGGTTGTCGCCGGGGTGGACGGTTCACCCGAGAGCCACGTCGCGGTCGACCTCGCCGCCAAGGAGGCCCGGTGGCGCGGGTGCCGGCTGCGGCTGGTGCACGCCTTCGTGTGGCCCACCCTCGGCGTCTACACCGGCCCGTCCCCGGAGGGTCCGCCGGACGGCGGACTGGCGGCCGAAGCCGACCGGGTCCTCGCCGAGGCGGTGGAGCGGGCGCGCAAGGCCGACCCCGGCCTGGAGGTCTCCGGCGAGGTGGTCACCGGGGCGCCCGTACCGGTGCTGCTCACCGAGGCCAACCGCGCGGAGCTGCTGGTCATCGGTGACCGTGGCCTGGGCGGGTTCGCCGGGCTGCTGCTGGGGTCGGTGGCGATCCAGCTCGCCACCCACGCTGCTGCGCCGATCATGGTCGCCCGCGGTGAGCAGCGCACGGACGGGCCGGTGGTGGTGGGCGTCGACGGCCCGGCGTCCTCCGCGGCGATCGAGTTCGCGGTGGCCGAGGCGGCGGCCCGGGCCGCCGAGGTGCTCGCCGTCCACGTCTGGCACGGCCGCCTGCCCCACCGGGTCGAGGACGAGCTGCCGCTGATCTACGACGAGGCGGACGTGCGCGCGGTGCACGAGCGGGAGCTGGCCGAGCTGGTCGCACCGGCCCGTCAGCGCCACCCGGGCGTGGTGGTCCGTGAGGACGTCCGGCACGGCCGGCCCGCGCGTACCCTGGTCGAGCTGTCGCGCCAGGCCCAGCTGGTGGTGGTCGGCGCCCGCGGCCGGGGCGGCTTCACGGGACTGCTGCTCGGCTCGACCAGCCAGTCGCTGCTGCACCACGCCGAGTGCCCGGTGGCGGTGGTCCGCGACTGAAGCCGTCGACCGGAAACGACTGAGGGCCACGCCCCTTCCGGGTGTGGCCCTCAGTCGTTGATCTTCGTAGCGGGGCCAGGATTTGAACCTGGGACCTCTGGGTTATGAGCCCAGCGAGCTACCGAGCTGCTCCACCCCGCGTCGGACGAGGTCAACTGTACCAGGCCGGTCCCTGCCCCTGCCAACGGGGGTGGGTGAACCACCGTGGCCAGCAGGGGCAGGGACCCCTCCACGGATCAGCCGCCGCCTCCGCCCGCGGCCTCCCGGGCGGCCACGTAGGCGTCCCACGCCTCCAGCACCCGCTCCGCGGCCTGGGCGTACCGCACGAAGTCGCCGGCCTCCTGCGCGGCGCGCATCTCCTCGATCGCGGCCTGCAGCGCCGCCTCGGCCTCGGCCACGCTCGGCGGGGTCGTCGGCGACGGCGACGGTGTCTGAGTCGGGGTCGGCTCCGGCGTCGGGGTCGGCGACGGCGTCTCCGGCGGGGTCTCCCCCTCGCCGATCGTCGGCACACCGCGACGGCCCTGCTCCACCAGGTCGGCCAGGCCCTGGTCGATCGAGTCGGCCAGCGTGACGTACTGGCCGTAGCTCATGAGCACCTTCTGCATCAGCGGGAACGCCTCGGCGGTGCGGGTCTGCACGTAGACCGGCTCCACGTACAGCATCCCGTCCTGGTACGGCAGGGACAGCAGGTTGCCGTACCGGATCAGGGCCGAGCCGCCCGCCTCCAGCAGCGTCAGCTCCTGCCGGACCGCGGCCGCATTCACCATGTCCTGGTGGACCTGCTCGGGACCGGCGATCCGGGTGTCCGACGGTAGCGTCCACGCCTGGAGCCGCAGCTCCCCGTCGACGTACGCGCCGGAGATCACCGCGGCGAGGTTGCGCCGGCCGATCGGGCTGACCGCCGAGGTGAGCTGGAACGTCGGCTCCTCCTGCCCCGGGAACTGGGTGAGCAGGTAGTACGGCGGCTGCAGGTCCCCCTCGTCCGGGTTGGCCGGGTTGCGCGGCACCTGCCAGAAGTCGGTGCCGGCGAAGAACTCCGCCGGGTTGGTCACGTAGAACCGGGTGAGCAGGTTCCGCTGGACCTTGAACATGTCCTGCGGGTAGCGGAAGTGCTCCAGCAGCTCCGGCGGGATCTCCGAGCGCGGCACGATCAGGTCACCGCCGAACGCCTGGTTCCACGCCTTGAGCACCGGGTCGTTCTCGTCGAACTCGTCGAGGGTGACGGTGCCGTCGTAGGCGTCCACCGTCGCCTTCACCGAGTTGCGCATGTAGTTGACGTCCTGGCGGGCCAGCGGCACCACGCCCTCACCCACGGTCGCGTCGGCCGTCTCCTGCTGCAGGTTGATCCGGTGCGAGTACGGGAAGGTGTTGGCCGTGGTGTACGCGTCGACGATCCACACGATGCGGCCGTTGACCACCGCCGGGTACGGGTCGCCGTCGACGGTGAGGAACGGCGCGACCTTCTCCACCCGGTCCCGCGGCACCCGGTCGAACAGCACCCGCGAGTCGGGGTTGACCACCTTCGACAGGACGAAGTTGGGCTCCCGGAACTTGATGGCGAACAGCAGTTTGCGGAAGAAGCTGCCGACCTCGACCCCGCCGGTGCCGGTGTAGCGGTAGGTGTCCTCACCGGTGGCCAGCGGCCGGTCGAACTCGTCCCGCCCGCCGACCACCACGTAGTCGACCATCTGGTCGCCGTAGTAGACCCGCGGCTGCTGCGGGTCCAGCTCCGGCACGCTCGCCGTCGCCTGGCAACGCTGCCCGGCGACGACCTCCTGGCCCTGGTCCGCGGAGGTACCGAGGAAGCCGGAGGCGAAGAACGGGCGACCGTTGCAGACGATCCGGTTGGCCGGCGCGCCCACGATGCCGTACCCGTGGCTGTAGTAGCTGTGGCGGTTCTGCCACTGCTGCTGGGCCTGGGTCAGCCCGCCCTGGTAGTCGATCTGGCGCAGCCCGACCACGTAGTCGACCAGGTTCCCGTCGGCGTTGCGGTAGCGGACCACGTCGAGCTTCTCGCCGAAGCTGTAGAAGCCCCGCACCTGCTGCAGCTGGGTGAAGGTCTGCGGCAGGATGTCCGGGTCCAGCACCCGGATGCTGGCCATGAGGGTCTCGTCCTGGGCCATCTGCTCCGGCGGCGTCTCGTTGGTACCCGGGAACGGGGTCATCCGGGTGTCCTCGAGGTCGAACGCGTACCGGGTGGCGGCGATGCCGTGGGCGATGTACTCCGCCTCCTTGTCACCGCGGGTCGGGTTGACGTCGAAGGTCTGCACCCCCCACGGGTACAGGCCGCCGATCACCACCGCCGCGAGCGCCAGCAGCGCCAGCGCCACCCCGGGGTAGGTGAGGTTGCGGAAGAAGGCGTTGGCGGTGACCAGGATCGCGATCGCAACCAGCACCGCGATCCACATCAGCATCTCCTTGGCCGGCAGCAGCGCGTTGACCGCGGCCGCGCCGGCGCCGGTCATCGTCTGGCCCTCCGCCAAATCGAAGCTGCTCAGCAGCAGGCCGGGGCGGTCCAGCCAGTACGCCACCGCCTTGAGCCCGACGAACAGGGCCACCAGGATGGACAGGTGGACCCGGGCGGCGGTGCTGACCCGTTCACCGACGCCCTGCATCCGCACCCCGCCGTACAGGTAGTGCACGGCGAGCGCCCCGAGGCCGGAGAGCACCACGGCGGCGAAGCCGACGCCGAGCAGGAACCGGTAGAACGGGTACTGGAAGATGTAGAAACCGGCGTCGTACCCCAGGATCGGGTCCTTCCAGCCGAACTCGCCGCCGTTGCGGAACAGCATCCACTGCTGCCACCGGCCCTGCGCGGTCAGGCCGGCGAACAGGCCCACCATCCCGGAGACGCCGGCGATCCACCACCCGATGCGAGGGGAGAACACGCGCCGGTACCGCTCGAGCGTCTGCTGCTCCAACGAATTCAGCCGCAGCGCCGGCCGGAACCGGTACGCGAGCCACAGGTTGAGCGCCACCACCAGGGCCATGCCGACCCCGACGACCGCGAACAGCGCGGCACGGGTGCCCAGGACCCCGGTGAACACCCGGGTGAAGCCGACCTCCTCGTACCACAGGTACTCGGTGTAGAGGTCAACCACGCTGCCCAGCAGGCTGAACAGAAGGAAGACCGCGATGACGACGGCCACCGTCACCTTGCCGCGCCGGCTCATGCCCGGCATGGAAGGCCGACCTTCTCGAACGACCACGGCGATTCAGCTCCCACCCTGTACACCGGCTAGGGGACACCAGCCTAACCCCCGGTGACGGTCTGTCCAGGGGCAGGTACGCGTGCGTGGCGCCCGGCGGCCGCGTCCGGGCGTGTGACGAGTCGCGCCCCGGGCGTCGACGGGGTGGCGGCTCACGTCAGCAGGTGGCCGGCTGCCGGCCTTCCCGCAGGGCGGCCAGCCCGTCCAGCGCGTCCGCCAGCGTCTCCACCTTGATGAGAACCATGTCCGGAGGCGGGTTCCGCAGCGCCTCGGCGCAGTTGGCCGCCGGCACCAGAAAGGCGACGGCGCCCGCCTCACGCGCAGCAACCAGCTTCTGCGGCAGACCGCCGATCGGGCCGACCCGACCGTCCTCGGAGATCGTCCCGGTCCCGGCGATGATCCGGCCGCCGGTCAGGTCCTCCGGGCTCAGCTTGTCGACGATGCCGAGCGCGAACATCAACCCGGCGCTCGGCCCACCGATCCGGTCCAGCTCGATCTTCAGGTCGAACGGCACGTCCATCTCCAGCCGGACCGCCACACCCAGCCGCGGCGTACGCCCGTCCTGCGCGTCCGGCGCGGTGGTGATCTCCACGGTCCCCTCCTCACCGTCCCGTCGGAATCCGACCGACAGTGTGGTGCCGGCCGGCGAGGCGGTCACCAGCTGCTGCAGCTGCGAGGTGGACTCGACTGCCACCCCGTTCACCGAGGTGAGGACGTCGCCGACCTGCAGCCGGCCGGCCGCCGGCGAGTTTTCCAGCACCGAGGCCACCACCACCCGCTGCTTGTATCCCAGGTGCCGCAGGGCGGCGATCTCGGCGGTGGACTGGGAGAGCGTGAACTGCTCCTGGTTCTGCTGCTCCACCTCCTCCCGGGACCGCCCCGGCGGGTAGATCATCTCCTCCGGCACCACCGCCAGCTCCGGATCGAGCCAGGCCTGGATCGCGTCCAGCAGGTTGATGTCGGGCCTGACCCCGACCGTGGTGAGCCGCAGCTGACCCTGGGAGGGGTAGGTCGGCGCCCCGTCGACCGTGATGATCTCGACGCCGTCCCGCTCACCGAGCGTGTCCACGGTCGGCCCGGGGTCCAGCACCACGTACGGAACGGGCGCGCCCAACGCGCCCAATGACAGCACCGTCACCACGACCGCACCGACCAGCACGGTGAGCCCACGCCGTTGCATGGTCCGCAGCCTATCCCGGCGCGCCACACCTCTCCTTCTGGAACGACCACGCTGTTCCCTTCGGACCGACCACGCTGTTCCTTGGAGGGCCCCGCTGTCAGGTCCGCGACCGCTTCCCCGACCGCAACTGCGGCGAAGTTGTCGCCTGGCGCCCGCCACCCGCGACAACTGCGGCGAAGTTGTCGGAAAGAAGGGGTGCCCGGACGACAACTGCGGCGAAGTTGTCGCCGAAAGAGCGGGTGTACCGGGGCGGCGGGCACGGAAGGCACGGGCGTACCGTGGAGGGGTGCCCGACACACCGTTCGGCTTCGGCGGCCGGATGCCCGACTTCGGCGACCCGCAGCAGGTGCAGCGACTCCTCGCGCAGCTGCAGCAGCTGCTCGCCGCCTCGGGCGACGGTCCGGTCAACTGGGACCTGGCCCGTCAGGTGGCCACCCACCACCTGACGTCCGCCGGGGACCCGCCGGTCGGGGACGAGCAGGAGGCGGTGGCCTCCGCGCTGCGACTGGCCGACCTGTGGCTGGAGCCGACCACCGCGTTCCCCTCCGGCATCCGGACCACCGCCGCCTGGCAGCGCGCCGACTGGCTCCGGCACACCCTCGACGTGTGGCGCCGGCTGTGCGACCCGGTCGCCGGCCACCTGGTCGGGGCGATGAACGACCTGGTGCCCGAGCAGGCGATGGCCGCCCTCGGGCCGGTACGCACGATGATGAGGGCGATCGGCGGCGCGCTGTTCGGCGGCCAGCTGGGCCAGGCCCTCGGGACGCTCGCCGCCGAGGTGCTCTCCGCCGGCGACATCGGACTGCCGCTCGGACCGGAGGGGACGGCGGCGCTGCTGCCGGCGAACATCGCCGCCTACGGCGACGGTCTGGAGGTCGACCCGGAGCAGCTGCGGCTCTACGTGGCGCTGCGGGAGGCCGCCCACCAGCGGCTGTTCGGCCACGTGCCGTGGCTGCGCGGGCACGTGCTGGCGGCAGTCGAGACGTACGCGGCCGGCATCCGGGTCGACCGGGAGGCGATCGAGGAGGCGGTCGGCCGGTTCGACCCCACCGACCCGGAGTCGCTCCAGGCGCTGAGCCTGGAGGGCATCTTCACCACCGAGTCCACCGCCGGGCAGGAGGCGGCGCTGGCCCGGTTGGAGACGGTGCTCGCGCTGGTCGAGGGCTGGGTCTCCCACGTCGTCGACATGGCCGCGGGCGAACACCTGCCGGCCGCCGCCGCGCTGAGCGAGACCTTCCGGCGCCGCCGGGCCGCCGGTGGGCCGGCGGAGCAGACTTTCGCCGCACTGGTGGGTCTGGAGCTGCGGCCGCGTCGGCTGCGGGAGGCGACCGCGTTGTGGGAGGCACTGTCGCGGCACCGTGGGGTGGCCGGCCGGGACACCGTGTGGGGCCACCCTGACCTGCTGCCCACCGACGACGACTTCGCCGACCCGGACGGCTTCGCGCAGCAGGAGCACCAGGACCTGTTCCCGCCGCCGGAGTGACAGGCGCCGGAGTGACAGCCGCCGGACCGACCCGCGGGCACGCCGTCGGCGGGCGTACGCCGGGGCGAGGCGTACGCCGGAGAGAAGGTCAACGGGTGGCGGCGGCGACCCCCTCCAGGTAGCCGCGGGCCCGTTCCGCCCGCGGGTAGCGGGCCACCAATCCCCAGAAGCGTTCGTCGTGGTGCGGCACCACGAGGTGGACCAGTTCGTGCAGGAGGACGTAGTCGATCACCCAGTCGGGCATGCCGCGGACCCGGTCGGAGATGCGGATGGTGGCGTCCTCCGGCGTGCAGGAGCCCCAGCGGTGACGCTGGTTGTTCACCCAGCGCACGCTGGCCGGGGCAAGCTGGTACTCGGGCAGGTACCGGTCGGCGAGCCGACGGGCCCGAGCGAGGAGTTCCGCGTCCGAGCTGCGGCTGCGTGCCTGCCGGGCCGCCAGGCGCTCCAGCATCCGGCGGACCCACTCGTGCTCCTCGGCGCGGGTGAACCGGTCCGGGATCAGGACCACCACCCGCTCACCGTCCCGGTACGCCGAGACGGTCCGACGACGACGCGGGCTGCGTCGTACCTCGACTGACGGATCCGAGCCACCCATCCTCGCACGCTAACTCGAAGTCGTGGCGTGGGCCAAGCATCCGTCAGCCGGCACGCCGCGATGCGTACCAAACTATCTCAACCCGCGTGTCTGTTGCGAACTCCGCTGTCTTCGCGCTTCCGACAGGCACACTCACCGTGGGGTCGCCGAGACGACGAAGGGGTGGTCGAGATGGCCGACACCTACCAGGGGTACTGCGTCAAGTGCCGGACCAAGCGGGACTTCGAGGGGGACGTCGCGGTGTCCCGGACCGGGATGCGCATGGCCAAGGGCGCCTGCCCGGTCTGCGGCACCACCATCAACCGGATCCTCGGCAAGGCCTGAGGCGCCCGCCGGCCTGACCGCGGCGGGCGGTCCGCCGCGGTGGGCGCGGCCCTGTCGCGTACGCCACCGGGGCGGACCCGGTGGCGCGGGGCGGTCTGTGGAAAACTCCGACGGCCGTCCCCGGACGGTGACACAGTGTGCTCCCATGAGCATCGACGCGACCGCGGATGCCCCACCCCTCACCCGGCCCCGGCTGCTGCCCGGGCTGCCGCGCCTGTGGCGGGGTCGCCACCACCTCCAACTCGGTCTGGACCCGGCCCACGCGGTGGTGCTGGAGCTCCCTGACCCCGGCATCGCCCGGATGCTCGACCTGCTCGACGGGACCCGCTCGCTGCGAACCGTGATCGCCGACGCGGCGCGGATCGGGGTGCCCGAACCGCACGCCCGCGCGGTCGTCGAGCACCTGCGCGCCCGGGGCCTGCTGGTCAGCGCCGGCCAGCTGCTGCCCTCCGAGTGGCCCCACCCCCGCCGCGCGCGGTTCACCGCCGAGGCCACCGCCCTGGCGTGGCGCGCCAACGGGGGTACGCCCACCCCGGCGCAGCGGCTGCGCCGCCGGCGCGCGGCGCGGGTGGTGGTGACCGGCTCCGGGCCGCTGGCGCGGACGGTCGCGGTCGCCCTGGCCAGCGCCGGGGTCGGGCACGTGGCGCCGGCGCTGCCCGCCGCCGAGCGGGCCGACACGGTCGCGGCCATCCAGCGGGAGGCGCCTGAGGCGGCCACCGGTCCGCTGCGGCGTGGTGAGGCGACCTTCGTCGTCCAGGTCGGGCACCGGGCGCCGGCCGCGCTGGTCGCCGCCGGGTACGCCCGTTGGCGGCTGCCCCACCTGCCGGTCACCGTGCGGGAGGGCACCGTGGTGGTGGGGCCGCTGGTGCCGCCGACCGGGATGCCGTGCCTGTCCTGCGTCGACCTGCACCGTTGCGACCGCGACCGGGACTGGCCGCAGCTCGCCGCACAGCTGGCCGCCACCCCGCCGGAGGAGCTGTGCGCGCACACCACCCTGCTCGTCGCCGCCGGGCTCGCCGCCGGTGAGGTGCTCTCCTGGGTCGACGGCGCCACCCCGACCAGCCTCGGGACCAGCATCGAGGTGAGCGCCGGGCTGCCCCGGCAGCGCCGCTGGCCGCCGCACCCGGACTGCCCGTGCGTACGCCGGCACCGTCACCGGGTGGCCGCAGGCGGGATCCCCGGTGCGGAACCCGGTCGGACCGGGTGGCCGTCACCCGTTGGTGGGGGACAATAGCGCGATGAGCGAGGGTCGCCCGTACGACGACGAGGCCTGGGTGACCGAGGAGCCGGCCGACCGGGAGGACCACGGCGACGGCCGCGACGACCGGGACGACGGGATTCCGCGTACCGCGATATCCCGTACGTTCCGGCTCGCCGGTCTGCCCCTCGGGTTCGCCGGCCGCACCGCCCTGGGCCTTGGCAAGCGGCTCACCGGCCTGGCCGCCGAGGTGGTCTCCGCCGACGTCCAGCAGCGCACCGCCGAACACCTGTTCCGGGTGCTGGGCCAGCTCAAGGGCGGGGCGATGAAGTTCGGCCAGGCGCTGAGCGTGTTCGAGGCGGCACTGCCGGAGGAGATGGCCCGGCCCTACCGGCAGGCGCTCACCCGGCTGCAGGAGGCGGCCCCGCCGATGCCGGCCGCCACCGTCCACCGGATCCTCACCGAGCAGCTGGGGCGGGACTGGTCGGACCGGCTCACCGAACTGGACGACACGCCGGCCGCCGCGGCGAGCATCGGCCAGGTGCACCGGGCGGTGTGGCGGGACGGCAGCGGCCCGGGCCGGCCGGTGGCGGTCAAGGTCCAGTACCCGGGGGCCGGGGACGCGCTGCGCTCCGACCTCGCGCAGCTGTCCCGCATGTCCGGGCTGTTCAACCTCGTCCAGCCGGGACTGGACATCCGGGCGCTCATCGAGGAGCTGCGCAAGCGGCTGTCCGAGGAGCTGGACTACGAGCTGGAGGCGCAGGCCCAGCAGCGGTTCGCCGACGCGTACCGCGGCGACGACGAGATCTTCGTGCCGTCGGTGGTGGCGGCCGCGCCGCAGGTGCTGGTCACCGAGTGGCTCGACGGCACCCCGCTGTCCGAGGTGATCGAGCGGGGTACGCCGGAGCAGCGGGACCGGGCCGGGTTCCTCATCGCCGTGCTGCACTTCTCCGCGCCGCAGCGGGTGGAGATGCTGCACGCCGACCCGCACCCGGGCAACTTCCGGCTGATGGACGACGGCCGGCTCGGGGTGATGGACTTCGGCGCGGTCGCCCGGCTACCGGGCGGGCACCCGCCGGTGATCGGCCGGCTGGTGCGGCTGGCGCTCTCCGGGGACGCCAACGCGGTGTACGAGGGGCTGCGGCGCGAGGGGTTCATCAAGGCCGAGCTGGAGATCGACGCGCAGGCGGTGCTCGACTACCTGCTGCCGATGCTCGACCCGATCGCCAACGAGGAGTTCAAGTTCACCCGGTCCTGGCTGCGGGGCGAGGCCCGGCGGATCACCTCACCGCGTAGCCCGGCCTTCGCGTTGGGCCGGCAGCTCAACCTGCCACCGGAGTACCTGCTCATCCACCGGGTGACGCTCGGCTCGATCGGGGTGCTGTGCCAGCTGGAGGCGAAGGCCCGGTACCGCTCGGTCGTGGAGAAGTGGCTGCCCGGGTTCGCCGACCCGGACGGGTCGGCGAACCCGGGCGGTACCTGACCCGCCCGTCGGCATCCGGATCACCGGCGGATGTCGTCGGCGTACCGGCGCCGGGCTTCGATCGCGATCCGCCGCGCGGGGCGGCCGGCGAGCGGCCCCCGCTTCTGCGGCGGGGCGGCGAACAGCGCCGCCAGCTCGGGAATGTTCGACACCACGTTCCCCCCTTCGTCCTTCCTCGGTCGCGGTCGGTGTCGCCGACCGCGTGGTCCTGTCGGTCATGCCGGTCGTGCGGCTCCGTGACGGTCACACCGCCCCGTCGACGGTCGCACCGGCTACGTCGACCGTCGTCGATCAGAACCGCTCCGGCCGGAACCCGGCCGGACGCGTCCGCCGTCCGCGGTCACGCGGCCAGCTGGACGTTGCGGTACAGGCTGAGCGCCTCGGCGGTCCGCGCCGCGAGCTCGACCTGCTCGGCGGCGTCGCGGGCGAGGTCCTCCTTACGCGGCCGGCCCCGCGGACGCTTCCGCGGCACCACCGCGCCGTGCTCGAAGATCTCGCCGCCCCAGACGCCCCACGGCTCACGCCGCTCCAGCGCACCGGCCAGGCAGGCCAGCTGCTGCGGGCAGGTACGGCACAGCGACTTGGCGAACTCCAGCTCCGCCGGCGACTCGGAGAACCACAGGTCAGGGTCGAACCGCCGGCACGGCAACGCCTCCGGGTCCTCTCGGCTCGGCGACGGCGGTGCCAACGCCAGGCTCATCCGGGTCTCACCTCTCTCGGTCGGACGATCTTGTGGATCACGTGGTGGTCGAACGATGTGCGTCGAACGATGTGGTCGGTGGGCTGGGCAACAGAAAGGCCGCGGACCCGGCGTACGGGTTCCGCGGCCTCGAGGTGAGCCCGAAGATCGACTTCAGGTCGGACTCCCCCGAGGCGGAACCCGGCGGATTTCGCCGTTCAGGCCAGCGATATCCACGCGCGCGAACGCACCGGCGCCGGGCTTGCCAATCTGCGGAGCAGCCGGGACGGTCGTGGTGATCGCGTTGTCACCCCACACCGGGCAGCCGACTACGCCCACGGCAGCAGGCAGCGACGGCACGTGCCAGGTCTGGTTGATCAGCACGACCGCCACCTCCCTTCGTGTCGTGGGCAGGACGGGCCACACCCGCCTCACCAGTGCGCACGACAATCTACGCCCCGGGTCCGACAGGCGGCAACGGATTTACGGTTCCGGCGACGACCGTGACAAAGTTGTTACCTCGGCGACCGGGCGCCCGGCGACCAGCGCGCGTACCGCCGCCCCGTACCGCGCCAGTTTCCGCGGACCGATGCCGCCGATGGCGGCGAGTTCCGCGTCGGTGGTGGGCCGGCGCTCGGCCAGGGCCGCCAGCGTGGCGTCGGTGAACACCACGTACGCCGGTACGCCCCGCGCCTCGGCCTCCAGCCGCCGCCATTCGCGCAACCGCTCGTAGAGTTCCTCGTCCCGGTCCGAAGGGCAGGTGTCGCACCGGCCGAGCTTGCGCTGGGCGCCGCTTGTCAGCGGGCCGCCGCAGATCCGGCAGGTGGCGAGCGGTCGACGCGAGGTCCGGGTGGCCGCCGCGCCGTGGTTGTCACCGGCGAGTTGCGGCAGGAACCGGCAGGGTCGACGGGCCCTGCCACCGGGGGTGCGCGCCTGGCCGTACGACAGCCACAGGAACTGGCGGGCGCGGGTGATCCCCACGTACAGCAGCCGCCGCTCCTCCTCGACCGCCTCGTCGGTCCGCGCGTACGAGATCGGCAGCGTGCCCTCGACGAGGCCGACGAGGAACACCGCGTCCCACTCCAGACCCTTGGCCGAGTGCAGGCTCGCCAGCGTCACACCGTCCACCGTGGGCGGGTGCTGGTCGGCGGCGCGGCGGGCCAGCTCGGCGCAGAACCACTCCAGGTCCGGCCCGGTGCCGTCGTGGTGGCCGGCCGCGAGTTCCTCGGCCAGGGTCACCAGCGCCGCGAGCGCCTCCCACCGTTCCCGGGCCGCCCCACCCGGCGGTGGCTGGTCACGCCGCCAGCCGACCGCGGCCAGCGCCTCGGCCACCGCCTCCGGCAGCGGACCGGAGACGGTTCCGGTGCGGGCGGCGGCGCGCAGCGCCACCATGGCCTGCCGCACCTCGGCCCGGTCGAAGAAGCGTTCGCCGTCGGCGACCACGGTCGGCACCCCGGCGCGGGCCAGCGCCTCCTCGTACGCGCGGGACTGGGCGTTGGTGCGGAACAGCACCGCGATCTCCCGCGGCGGCAGACCGTCGGCGACGAGCTGCGCGCACCGGGCCGCCACGCCCTCGGCCTCCGACGGCTCGTCGGGGAAGATCCGCAGTTCCGGGGCGGGGCCGGGCGGACGCTGGCCGCGCAGCGCCAGCCGCAGCCGCGCCTCCGGGCCGCGCGCCTGCGCGATCACCGCGTTGGCGAGCTCCACCACCTGCGGGGTCGACCGGTAGTCGCGGACCAGGCGTACCACCACGGCGTCCGGGAAGTCGCGGGCGAAGTCGCGCAGGTACGCGGAGGTGGCGCCGGTGAACGAGTAGATGGTCTGGCTGGCGTCACCGACCACGGTGAGGTCGTCCCGGCCGCCGAGCCAGGCGCGCAGCAGCCGGTGCTGCAGCGGGTTGACGTCCTGGAACTCGTCGACCACGAAGTGGCGGTAGCGGGCGCGGACCTCGGCGGCGACGTCCGGGTGCTCCTCCAGCGCCCACACCGCCGCCCGCAGGATGTCCTCGAAGTCGATCACGCCGCGGTCGCGTTTGGCCTGCTCGTACGCGACGAACAGGTCGGCGATCCGGGCCGGGTCGTGCGGGGTCTCTCGGCCGGCCTTGGCCACCGCGGCCGGGTAGTCGGCCGGTTCGACGAGGTTCGCCTTGGCCCACTCGATCTCGGTGGCGAGGTCACGGACCGCGACCCGGTCGGTGGGCAGGCCGACCCGGGCGGCGGCGACGGTGAGCAGCGGCGCCTTGCTCTCCAGCAGGTCGGGCGCGGGTCGGCCGTCGAGCAGCCGGGGGGCGAAGTAGCGGACCTGCCGCAGCGCCGCCGCGTGGAAGGTGCGCGCCTGCACGCCCCTTGCGCCGAGCCGGGCCAGCCGGTCGCGGAGCTCCCCGGCGGCGCGGGTGGTGAAGGTGACAGCGAGCACGTGGCGGGCGGCGATGTCCCCGGTCAGCACCCGGTAGGCGATGCGGTGGGTGATCGCCCGCGTCTTGCCGGTGCCGGCACCGGCGAGGATGCACACCGGACCCGCGGGGGCGGTCACCGCCCGCCGCTGCTCCTCGTCCAGCCCCGCCAGCACCCGGGCCACCGGATCGTCGCTCACCGGGATGTGTCCCCCTCCCCCGTGCCGCCCTCCGTCGCCATGGGCATTTTTCCAGCGCCGGTAGCGTTGACCAAGGATGGCCGCGTCGTCCACTCCCGGGGAGGTGCCACGGATGCTCGTCATGTACTCCACGTCGTGGTGCGGCTACTGCCGCCGTCTGGCCCGACAGCTCGACCAGGCCGGGATCGAGTACACGGTGGTCGACATCGAGCAGGACCCGGAGGCCGCGGAGTACGTCGCCAGCGTCAACGGCGGCAACCGGACGGTCCCCACCCTCCGGTTCCCGGACGGGACCGCGCTGACCAACCCGTCGCTCGCCGAGGTGCAGTTCCAGCTCGAAGCCTCCGGGCGCTGAGCCGGGCGGTGGTCGCCGCGGCGGGCGGTGTCAGCCGCCGCCCGCCGCTGGACGCCCGTGCGCGGATGCCGCCGCCGGACTTGCCGTATCCCTGGTGGCCGCTCCGATCGGTTCACGGCTCCCTCGGCTGGTGTCGCCAGCTGCCCGCTTCGTCGGCCCACCTGTCAGGCCGCATCGTCGGCGTCGTACCGGAAGACCGGGAGGCTGGAGCGGAAGCGCCGCAGACAACTCACCGTCTCGTGCGCCGGGCGGTCCGGCATCCTGAGGGCTTGCGTGTCACGTCGGGTCTCACGGACCGGTCGTCCGCACGGTCACGCGAACAGCCCTCCCGCGAGAGCCGTCTCAGGCACCGTCAGAGTGTCCGGGTGGGCAAGGATCCGGACGCTGCCGCAACGGCCTTGACTCGAACTGCGGATGCAATCCCGCGGAGTGGATCTCCTGGTCAAGATCCCCGATGACGGATACCGTCCGTACCCGGAAAGGGCGCGGGGCGGGCGCCGAACCACCCGCCCCGTCACCGTGATCGGCACCGGTCGGTGCCGTGTCGCAGCATCAGCAGCAGCAGATCCTCTTCGCGACGACGCTCCACTGGGTGCAGTTGGTGGTCTGGAACGTCGCCTCGTGGACGATCAGCTCGTCGAGCTCCAGGTCCAGGTCGCCGGCCGGGTTGACGCCCGCCAGCTCCAGGTCCTCGGCGGTCAGGCTCTCACGGAAGTCCACGTCCGCCCAGGCGCGGGTCAGGGTCGCAGCAGACATGTTCGCCTCCTCACGGGGTCAGCGCCGCGGTGACGCGGTCGTCCCACGGCATCGGCGGGAGGACCGTCCTCCCGGCCAGGGTTGGACACCGGGCGGACCGCCGCAGCAGGGCGGCGGCACCGACCGGTCCCCGGCCGGGAGACCATAGCATCGAAGACTGTAATTTCTCTGGACGCGGCGGACGTCCGTGCCCTCGCCGGCCGTCTCCGAGTGGCATCGAAACGCCCCGAGCGGATGCACACCCGCCGCACCGGTGAGGTGCCCGCACCGGTCCCCCGTTCGGGTGCCCGGACCCAAGGCGCCCGCGCGCCGTGGCCGCGCCGCCGGGCACCGGGAGTACACATGGAGGTCGGACCGTCGGAGCGGCCGGCACGGTGACCGGAAGGACGGTGATGCCCCGTGCCCTACCTGGTGGTACGGACCGAGGTGCGGCCACTGTCCCTCGACGACCTCGCCCGGGTGTGGACGGCCGGCGGTCGCGCCCGCGACGAACTCGTCCGCCCGGAGCGCCGCTGGCAGACCGCGGTCGCCGACGACCTGGAGACGGCGTGGCGGCTGGCCCGGGCGTTCGCGTCCACCGGCCCGGTGCGCGCCGGCCGGCAGCGGGTCAAGGTGGTCCGGCTCGGCGAGCCGACCACCGAGACGTCCGGCCTGTCCGCCGAGATCCGCCGGCGTCCCTCGCCGGGCGTGCGGACGCCCGCACCGCTCGGGGCCACCCCGCTGGCGGCCCGGCTGCGGAGCGTGCCGTCGCCGGTCCCGGTCGGTGCGACCAGGGGTGGGGTGCTGCCGCCGGTGCCGGTCGCCACCGTGCCGCTGGACGGGTCTCACCCGCGGGAGAGCCAGACCCGCAGCAGGTAGTGGGCGATCGACGCCGGCCCGGGGAGCTGGACGTCGGGCACCGCCCCACGGGCCTCCGGAGTCACGCCCGCCGGGCCGGTCCGGTCCCGGACACTGCCCGCCTCCAGCAGGCGGCTCACCTCCTCACGGGTGAACCACCGGGCCTCGACGATCTCGTCCGGATCCAGGCGTAGCGGCGCGGTCGGGTCGGCCTGCGCGGTGAACCCGAGCATCAGTGACGCCGGGAACGGCCAGGCCTGGCTCCCCTCGTACCGCAGGCCGTGCACCCGGACGCCGACCTCCTCGGCGACCTCCCGGAACACCGCGCCCTCGACCGACTCACCCGGCTCCACGAAACCCGCCAGTGTGGAAAAGAACCGCGGCCGGTCCTCGCCCCGCCAGGCCGCGTTGCGGCCCAGCAGGCACCGCCCGTCCGGCCCGGGCACCCCGTCGTGCACGAGCACGATCACCGCCGGGTCGATCCGTGGGTAGAGTTCGCCGCCGTTACCGTCCCGCAACACCCAGCCGCCCGCGTCGGCCACCGTGGGCTCCCCGGTCGTCGGCGCGTACCGGTGGCTGGCGTGCCAGTTGGCCAGGGCCACCGCGGTGACGAACAGGCCGGCGTCGCGGTCCGGCAGCACGGCGCCGACCTCCCGCAGCGTGGTCGCCACGGCGCCGGGCCGCTCCGGGAGCTCCGCGAGCACCGCGAAGTAGGGCGTGCCGGCCGGGTCCACCCCGAGGAAGAACCGCGGTCCGTCCGGCGCCTCCGCGGCCGCGAGCAGGGTGAGTCCCGCCCCGCCGCCGGCCGGGTCGGCCACCGTGCACAGCGCGCGGCCCTTGCGGTCCACCACCAGCACCCGCGCCCGTTTCCAGGCCTGCGCCAGCCACTGCGGGTCGGTACGCCGGTGGGACGCCCGGTCGATCCCGCTCCGTGCCAGCGGCGGGCCGTTCACCGCGGCGGATCCCCCCTCTCCGGGCCCGCCGCCGGACCCTCACCGGCCGCACCGCCGGTCGCCGCCGGCGACTCGCCCGCCGGGCCACCGGTCGCGGTCTCCTCGACCGGTCCGGGCCCCACCGGCTCGGTCACCGGTGCCACCACCTCCGCATCCCGGTCCACACGCGGGCCCGCCTCGCGTACCACAGGAACCAGTTTGGACAGTTCTGGCTCCAGGCGTGAGGCGTCGCCGACCACGATCCCGGCCAGCCGTGACGGGCGCAGGTAGGTGCCGGCCGCCGCCGCCACCTGCTCCACGGTGGCCGTCGACAGCGCCTCCGCGTACCGGGCCAGGTGGTCCAACCGCAGCCCGAACCCGGCGTACGCGCTGACCAGCGACGCCAGGTCGGACTGGGTGGCCAGGGCGATCTGCAGCCCGCCGAGCACGTACTGCCGCGCCTGCGTGAGCTCCTCCTCGGTGGGCGGCAGGACCGCCAGCCGGCCCAGCTCGTACGTGGTCTCCACCAGTACCGGCGCGACCACCTCGGTGGCCGACTCCACCCCCACCACCACGACCGACCCGGCCAGGTTGTGCTCGACACCGGCGTTCGGCGAATAGGTGTAGCCCTTGTCCTCCCGGATGTTCTCGGTCAGGCGGGAGGAGAAGTAGCCGCCGAAGATCAGCGTGGCCAGCTGCAGGTAGGGGTGGTCGGGGTGGGTGCGCCCGACCGCCGGCAGCGCCAGCCGCAGCGACGCCTGGACCGAACCCGGCCGGTCCACGACCGTCAGCGGACCGGGCTCCAGCGGCGGCACCGGCGGCAGCACCACCGGCTCGCCCCCGCCGGACCAGCCGCCCAGCGCCGCCTCCGCCAGGTCCAGCGCCTGCTCCAGGTCCATGTCGCCGACCAGCACCAGGGTGGCGCCGCGGGCGTGGACGCGCTGTTCGTGCAGCTGCCGCAGCGCGTCGCGCCGGGCGGCGCGTACCTCCTCCGGCTCGGGCGTCTGCACCTCGTACGGGTGGTCGGGGAACAGGCGCCGGCGCAGCGCCTCGCGGGCCAGGTGCGACGGTTGCCGCCGGGCCATCACGATCCGGTCGGCGAGCCGGTCACGCTCCACCGCCAGCTGCGACTCCGGGTAGTCGGCGCCGGTGAGCACCTCCCCCAGCAGCCGGAGCAGCTCGGGCAGCCCGGACACCAGCGACCCGCCGGAGACCAGCAGCCGGTCGGCGTCGCAGGACGCACCCAGCGAACCGCCGATCGCCTGCAGCCGGCTGTCGATGTCCACGTTCGACAGCGTGGCGGTGCCGGAGAACAGCGTCCGGGCGAGCAGCCGCGACTCGGTCACCGGCGCCAGTCCGAACGGGATCCGCAGCCGCAGCTCGACCAGCGGCACCGCCGCCCGGCGTACCGCGATGACGGTCAGTCCGTTGGGCAGCGTCCGCTCCGCCCATTCCGGGACGCGCAGCGTGCCGCCGGGGGCGAGCGGGGGAACGGCCAGGGTCACGCCGCACCTCCCGGGATCACCTCGAGCGAGGCCCGACGCTCCGGCCGCAGGCTCGCCGCGGCCGCCCGGATCTGCTCGGGCGTGACCGCCGCGAGCATCTGCGGCAGGTCGTTGATCAGGCTCGCGTCGCCGTGGATCAGCTCCAGGGTGGCCGCGGTGGTCGCCCGGTTGACCACGTGGTCCAGGTCGCGCAGCAGGTTGGCCACCAGTCGGGCGGCGACCCGGGACAGCTCGGCCTCGGTGACACCGTCGGTCGCCACCCGGTCGATCTCCTCCCCCATCGCGTCCAGCACCCGGTCGGTCCTCACCCCCGGCGGCAGGTACGCGTGCAGCACCAGGGCGGTCGGGTCGCGTACCGCGAACGGCTCGGCCATGAAACCGATGTACCCGCTGACGGAGGTGGCGGACCGGTCCTTCTTCACCAGGCGCTCCACCAGCCGGGACGGCTCCCCGTCGGTGAGCACCTCGGCGAGCAGCACGTACGGCAGGAAGTCCGCGCGTCGCGTCACCGGGTCCGGCACCCGCCACGCGACGGCCACCGCCGGCATGGCCGCGTGCACGTCGGTGTACGAGCCGCGGCGCTCGGCGGTGAGGTCGGGCTCGGACAGATCGACCGGCGGCGGCGCCGGCCGGGCCGGGACGTCACCGAAGTGGCGCTCCACCATCCGGCGCACCTCGTCCACGTCGAAGTCCCCGACCACCGACAGCACCGCGTTGGCCGAGGCGTAGTAGGTGCGGAAGAACTCCTCCGCGTCCTCGACCGTGGCCGCCTCCAGGTCGTCGAACGAGCCGTACCCGTCGTGCGCGTTCGGGAAGGTGTCGAACATGACCGCCGGCAGCCGCAGCCACGGGAACCCGCCGTAGGGCTTGTTGAGGACGTTGACCCGGATCTCCTCCTTGACCACGTCCACCTGGTTGCGGAGGTTCGCCTCGGTCAGAGCCGGACCACGCATCCGGTCCGCCTCCAGGAACAGCGCCCGTTCCAGGGCGTTGCTCGGCAGGGTCTCGTAGTAGTCGGTGTAGTCGAAGTGGGTGGAGCCGTTGAACGAGCCACCGGAGCCGGTGACGATCCGGAAGTGGCCGAGCTTCTCCACGTTGACCGAGCCCTGGAAAATCAGGTGCTCGAAGAGGTGGGCGAAGCCGGTGCGGCCCTCCGGTTCGGAGCGGATCCCCACCCCGTAGACCACCGCGACCCCCACCACGGGGGCGCTGCGGTCGGGGGTGAGCAGGACCCTCAGCCCGTTGGACAGGGTGAAACGCTCCACCGGGAACGCGGTGGCCGGGATGTCGACGGACATGGAGGCGGGCACGGGCCGAACGTTAGCAGGTCGGTGGCCGCCGCACCGACGCCGCGTAAGGCCGGCCGGGCGCCCCTAGTCGCCGGTCTGCTCGGGCAGCCGGGTGACCAGGGCGGTCAGCTCCTGCTCGTCGAGCAGGTCGACCGGCCGTACGGTCACGTTGTCGGCCACGTAGTGGAAGACCGCGCGTACCCGGTCGACCGGCACCCCGGCCAGCGCCGCCCACGCCAGCCGGTAGGCGGCCAACTGCACCGCGGCCGCGTCCGCCTCCTCGCCCTCCGGCCGGCGGCCGGTCTTCCAGTCGACCACCGTGTACCCGCCGTCCGGGTCGGCGAACACCGCGTCCATCCGTCCACGGACCACCACCCCGCCGACGGTGGTGGTGAACGGGACCTCCACCTGCACCGGGGTGCGGTCCGCCCACGGGCTCTCCAGGAACCGCTCCTGCAGCAGGGCGAGCGCCTCGTCGCCGGGCACGTCCTCGTCCGCGGCGCCGGGCAGCTCGTCCAGGTCGAGCAGCCGGTCGCTGCCGAACCGCTGCTCCAGCCAGGCGTGGAACGCGGTGCCCCGGCGCGCGTACCGGTTGGGACGCGACGGCAGCGGGCGGCGCAACGCGCGGGCCAGCTCCTGCGGGTCCCGCCGCAGCTGCACCAGCTGGGAGACGGAGACCTGCTCGGGCAGCGGCACCTCCTCGGTGTCGCGGGCGGCGAGCCGCTCCCGTTCGGCGAGCAGCAGGGTGACCTCCTCCGCCCAGCGGGCGGCGACCTCGTCGGCCGGTGCCGCGGACCCCGCGGTCGCGGTCGCCGGATCGTGGCCGTCGGCGCCCGCGGCACCGGCGGCCAGGGCCTCGCGGACCAGCTGCGCGCCCTCGGCGACCGCGGACCTCCGGTCTCCCAGCGGGTCGGTCGGCCAGGAGGCGGCGGCCACGATCTCGTCGGTGGGGTTGGTCGCGCCCTCGGGCGGCGGCGGCTCCCACCGCGCCACCTCGCCCGCGCCGTCGAGGCACACCCGCCGGATCTCGACCAGGAACGGGGACGGGCCGCGCGGCTGCCGTACCCCCTCGCCCCACCAGGAGCCGCTGCACAGCAGCAGCCGGCGGGCCCGGGTCACCGCGACGTACGCCAGGCGCCGCTCCTCGCGTTCGTCGTGCTCCCGCCACCGTTTCTCGAACTCCAGCCGGGCGCCCTCCAGCTCCTTCTGGTCGGCCACCCCGGCCAGCGGCAGCGCCGGCAGCCCGTCGGCGTCGCCGCGCAGCGGGAACGGCAGCACCCCCACCCCGCGCAGGTAGTGGTCGCTGGCGCGGGACGGTGACGGCCACACCCGTTCGGTCAGCCCCACCACCGCGACCGCGTCCCACTCCAGCCCCTTGGCGGCGTGCGCGGTGAGGATCTGCACCGCGCCCTCGACCACGTCCACCTCGCCGGGGGTGAGGCCGCGCTCCTCGTCCTCGGCCGCCGCCAGGTACGCGAGGAACCCCGGCAGGGTCGCAGCCGGCGCCTCGGCGGCGAATGCGGCCGCCACCTCGCCGAACGCGTCCAGGTGGGCGCGGGCGAGCCCGGCGTCGCCGTTGCGCGCACCGGCGCGTACCGCCACCTCCACCGACAGCCCGGTGGTGCGCTCCACATCGGCCACCAGGTCCGGCAGCGGCTGGTCGAGCCGTCGGCGCAGCGCGGCGAGTTCCGCCGCGTACGCGCCGATGCGGCGGTAGCCCTCCGGGGAGTAGGCGGAGGCCGGGCCGGGGTCGCCCAACGCCTCCGACAGGGTGGCGGCCGCCAGCTCATCCGGCACGATCTCGGGCTCGGCCGCCCCGGACTCCGGCCGGCGTTCAGCGGCGAGCTGCCGGGCCCGGCGGTAGAGGGCGACGAGGTCCCGCGGGCCGAGCCGCCACCGCGGGCCGGTGAGCAGCCGGACCAGGGAGGGTCCGTCGGTCGGGTCGGACAGCACCCGCAGCGTGCACACCACGTCCCGGACCTCCGGGGTGTCGAGCAGCCCGCCGAGGCCCACCACCTCCACCGGCACGCCGCGGGCGCGCAGCGCCGCGGCCACCGGCGGGATCTGGTCGCGCCGGCGGACCAGCACCGCCGCGGTCGGCGGCGTGTCCGCGTCGCGCCACAGTTCGGCCAGCCGGTCGGCCACCCACCCGGCTTCGTCCAGATAGGTCGAGAACAGGCCGCAGGCCACCGTGCCGGCGCGCAGCGGCGCCGCCGGCTTCGGCGCCGCGGACAGCCTGGCCACCCGGGCGCCGGCGGACCGCAGCGGGCCGGCGAGCCGGTTGGCCACCGCGAGGATCTCCGGCCGGTTGCGCCAGCTCGTGGTGAGTTCCCGCACCGCCGCCGGCCGGCCCTCGACGTCCCGGAAGATGCCCGGGAACCGCTCCAGCGTGCCGGCGCCGGC
>CAZSNW010000008.1:23500-25590 GCA_964608245.1 uncultured Micromonosporaceae bacterium | reverse complement strand
GACCAGGTCGGTGACCGCCTCGGCGGTGACCACGTTGCCGGCGACCACCGGCACCGGCGGGTCGAGAGCCCGGACGGTGCGCAGCGCCTCCAGCATCCGCTCCTGGTGGCCGTGCGCGGTGTCGACGACCAGCACGTCGGCGCCGGCGGCGATCAGCGTGGCGGCGCGGGACTCCACGTCACCGGAGATGCCCACCGCGGCGCCGACCATCAGCCGCCCCTGGCGGTCCAGCGCCGGCCGGTAGAGGCCGGCGCGCAGCGCCCCGGTACGCGTGAGCACCCCCACCAGTCGACCGTCGGCGTCGACCACCGGCGCCACCCGGTGGTTGCCGACGGCCAGCCGCTGGAACGCCGACTCCGGATCGATCCCGTCCGGCAGGGTGAGCAGCGGGCTGGACATGACCACCCGCAGCTGGGTGAAACGGTCGACCCCGGTGCAGTCGGCCTCGGTGACGATGCCGACCGGACGGTCGTCCTCCACCACGACCACCGCGTTGTGGGACCGCTTGGGCAGCAGCGCCAGCGCGTCGGAGACGGTGTCGGTGGGGCCGAGCACCACCGGGGTGTCGTAGACGACGTGCCGCCGCTTGACCGAGGCGATCACGTCGGTGACCACGTCGACCGGGATGTCCTGCGGGATGATCGCCATGCCGCCGCGGCGGGCGATGGTCTCGGCCATCCGGCGGCCGGAGACCGCGGTCATGTTGGCGGCGATCACCGGCACCGTGGTGCCGGTGCCGTCGTCGGTGGTCAGGTCCACCACGAGCCGGGACTCCACGGCCGAGCGCCGGGGCACGAGGAACACGTCGTCGTAGGTGAGGTCGATCCGGGACAGGTCGTGGATCGCACGCATCTCGGTATCCCGTTCCCTCGCTGGCCACCCCGCCTCACACTACCGCGACCGGGACATAATGGGTCGATGTCCGCAACCATGCTCGCCTGGGAGGTGGGCACCCCGGGCCCGATGGCGAGCGGTCCGCTGCGCCGGGTACGCCGCCCGGTGCCCACGCCCGGCCCGGACGAGCTGCTGGTGCGCGTACGCGCCAGCGGGGTGTGCCGCACCGACCTGCACCTGGCGGAGGGGGACCTGCCGCCGCACCGGCCGCACACGGTGCCCGGGCACCAGGTGGTCGGCGAGGTGGTGGCGCTCGGCGAGGCGGTCACCGGCTGGCGCGAGGGTGAGCTGGCCGGCATCGCGTGGCTGCGGCACACCTGCGGACAGTGCCGCTACTGCCGCCGCGGGGCGGAGAACCTCTGCCCGAACTCCCGCTACACCGGCTGGGACGCCGACGGCGGGTTCGCCGAGTACGCGACCGTGCCGGCGGCGTACGCGTACCGGCTGCCGGACGGCTACCCGCCGGAGGAGCTGGCGCCGCTGCTGTGCGCGGGGATCATCGGCTACCGGGCGCTGCGGCTGGCCGCTCCCCCGCCCGGCGGGCGGCTGGGGATCTACGGGTTCGGCGCCTCCGCGCACCTGACCGCGCAGGTGGCGATCGGGCAGGGGCTGCGGGTGCACGTGCTGACCCGGTCGGCGGCCGCCCGCGAGCTGGCCCTCGAACTCGGCGCGGCCTCAGCCGGCGGGGCGTACGACGCGCCGCCGGAGCCGCTGGACGCGGCGATCCTGTTCGCGCCCGCCGGCGAGCTGGTGCCGGTGGCGCTGGCCGCCCTGGACCGCGGCGGCACGCTCGCGGTCGCCGGCATCCATCTGACGGACGTGCCGGCACTGAACTACCAGCGGCACCTGTTCCAGGAGCGCGTCCTGCGCAGCGTCACCGCCAACACCCGCGAGGACGGTCGGGATCTCATGGCGTACGCGGCCGAACACCGGCTGCACGTGGCGGTGAACCCGTACCCCCTGGCGGAGGCCGACCGGGCGCTCGACGATCTCGCGGCCGACCGGGTCACCGGGGTGGCCGTGCTGCTACCCGGGTCGTGACGGCGCTCGGGCACCGTGGTGGGCGGCCGTCCGGTGGCCCGAGCGCACCCGTGGCGTGGTCAGGTCGTGCCCGCGGCGCCCGCCGGCCGGCGCCGCCGGCCCCACCACCGACACACGCCGCCCACCCGCGCCGCCCACCCGGGCGGCGGGGCCGT
>CAZSNW010000008.1:8388-23490 GCA_964608245.1 uncultured Micromonosporaceae bacterium | reverse complement strand
CGCGGGCACGACGACGTCAACCGTCAGCCGACCGGCTCGGCCATCCGGTGCGCCTTGGCCTTGATCGACTCGGCGAGCTCCTCGTGGGCCTCGTAGCTGCGCAGACCGTTGCCGATCGCGAAGAACGTGGGCGCCCACTCGCCGATGAAGATCCCCCACCGGTCGGCCCGGGACAGGTCCTGGCTGCCGGCCCGCAGCGAGGTGGCCCACGCGAGGACCGCGATGCCGATGCTCGCGATGCCGGCGAAGTACGCCTGCTCCGAACGTACGCCCATGTCGTGGAGCTTCTTGATCATGGCTCGCTTCCTTCCGGTCGTGCGGGTCGCTGCCGCCCTGTCGCTGGCCGCTTTTCCCCGGGCGGCGGACCGGCAAACGGACCACGGTCCAGGCCGGCGGAGCCGATGGCCCGCGGATGTCGGACGGGTGTGGAAGCATGCCGCTTGTGACGTCATGGCGGGAGATCGAACAAGCGGAGCCGGAGTTCGCCCGGCGGGTGCGGGAACGGTTCGACGCGCACCGGCACAAGACGATCGCCACCCTGCGGGCCGACGGTTCGCCGCGCATCTCCGGTATCGAGGCGGTGTTCGAGGACGACGAGCTCTACTTTGGCTCGATGCCGAACTCCCGCAAGGGTGCCGACCTGCACCGCGACCCGCGGTTCGCGCTGCACAGCGCCACGGTCGATCCGGTGCCGGGGGCGGAGGCGCAGTGGCCGGGCGAGGCGAAGATCGCCGGCCGGGCGGTGCCGGTCGGACACCCGGGCGAGCTGGAGGGCGAGCGTTTCCGGGCCGACGTCACCGAGGTGGTGCACACGCGGCTCAACGACGATGCCACGATGCTCGTGGTCGAGTGGTGGACACCCACCCACGGACTGCGCCGGGTGGAACGCCAGTGATTTACGCGCCCTTGGCCCGGTAGACCGTCCTCCTGGGGCGCGCGGGGTCGAACGGCGGCGGCGGACCCACCTCGACGACCGTCTCGACCGTCAACTTCTCCTCGGTTAACTGCGCCTCGAACCTCGAGACGATCGTCCTGATGTCCTCGGTGGTCTCCGGGTTGTCCTCCCGCACCCAGAACCGCAGGATCGTCCGCTCCCCTTCCCGCTGGATCGCGATCAGAAGGACGTTGCGCGAGATCAGTCCGAGCATCGCCGGCACCATCGCCAGCACCAGCCGGTTCTCGCGTTCGACGTCGGGGGTCACCATGGCACCCTCTCTGGACACCGGCGGCTCACGTCTCCTTGGCCAGGTAGACCATCCGCCACCGTTGTCCCGGCTCGTCCGGCGGCGGTGGGCCCACCTCGACGATCGTCTCGATCGGCGGATTCTCCAGGTCGTACAGCACCTCCATCTCACCCACCATGTCGTCGATGTCCTCGGCGGTCTCCTCGTCCTCCTCCCACACCCAGAACCGGAGCACGATCCGCTTCTTTTCCACCTCGACCGCGACCGCACGGATGTTGGGTGAGATCAGCCCGAGCATCGCCTGCACCGCCACCAGAACGGCCTCGTCTTCGGGCTCCACGCCGGGGATCACTCAGCGCACCTCCGGACTCGTCGGCACCACACTCGGCTTCGTCGAACCCTTGATCATGAAGACGTGGGTGGGCTGGTGGAGATAGCCCTTCACAGGGTTGTTGTTGTAGCCGGTGACGCCGGTGTAGCGGACCCTGATGTGGCCTCCCTTGGTCACTCCCAGCACCTCCGCGGCCCCCGAGTGGAACGCGTCCAGCACCTGCTGGGCCTCATCCAGCGAGTGGAAATAGCCGCCGTTGTTGTACAACGGGTGCCCGTGGAGGTGGCGGTACTGCCGCTGGACGCTGATCCCCGTGTTCACCGACGCCCGGTCGATGACCGTACCGGCCCTGTCCACGATGAACCGTGGCGGAACGGTGTCGCAGTTGTGGACCAGGACCGCCTCGTCGCCGACGAGCACGTGGTAGCTCGCGAGGTCGGCGACGGTCAGGTCGTACGCAAGACCGACCCGGGTACTGCCCTCCACCAGTCCGCCCACCGGCAGGCTGTCGCCGTCGGCGGTGCGGACCCGGTCGTCGGTGGTGAGCTGGTCGGCCGCCAGCCACGCCGAGGCCGTGTCGCTCCAGAACGGGTGGTCCGCGGTGGTGGACACCACCGTGTCGCCCAGCCGCAGGTCGACCAGCGTGTCACGGTGCGCGGAGACCGCGGTGACCTCGCGCGGGCCGTACTCGCCGGTGGCCGGGTCGGCGGCGAGCACCCGGTCACCGACGGCGACCCGGCTGATGGGGGCCGTGGAGCCGTCGGCGAGCAGCACCGGCGTGTCCGGGTGGAAGCTGCACCCGACCCGGAACGGCCGGCCGAGCGGCCTGCCCGCCGGTAGCCGCACCGGCCCAGCGGGGCCCGGTCGCACCATCGGCGGGCCCGGACGGAAACCGGGCACGCCACCCCACCATCCGGGTCGGCCGACCAGGCCCTGCCGGCCGAACGACGGCAGCCCATGGATCACCCCCGCCCCGCCGCGACCGAACCCGGTGACACCGCGGGTGACCAGACCACCGAAGTTGGGCACCCCCAGGCCGAGCGCCACGTGACAGATGGTGAGGGTCACTTCGACGTTCAGCTGGGTCCGCCGCTGGAGCCGGTCCAGCGCGATGGCGGTCGCCGGATCTCCGAAGCCCGGACCGGTACGCGGGTCCAGCAGCTCCACCATCTCGGCGAAGGCGTCGGTGGCCACCGCCAACCCGGCACCCAGCGCTGCGAAGCAGACGGCCAACCCGCCTACGGCCACCGCCTGCTGCCCGGTCGGGTCGACCAGGTTGACCGGGTCGCCGAACACGTACGCGTACAGGTTGGGGTCGCCGGCCTCGAAGCCGGTCGGATCCTCGGAGAGGAACCGCCCCAGCTGCGGGTGGTAGTATCGGTTGCGGTAGTGGTACAACCCGGTCGGGTCGAGTTCCCGGCCGGTGAACGCGAACGGGTCGTCGACGTCGGCCGGGCCGGTGCGGACGGTGGCGCCGTAGGGCTCGTACCGGTAGGAGACGTCGACCCGACCGGGGGCGCCCACCAGACCGAGCACCGACCCCTGCACGTCCGTGAGGTACGCGCCTGCCCCGTCCGGGCCGACCCGGGCCAGCAGGTCGTCGGGTCCGAGACCGTAGAGGTGGGTCACCACCTCGCCGTCGGGGCGGTGGCGCTGCACCACGTTGTCGACGTCGTACACGTACCGGGTGGTGCGACCGTCCACTGCGATGGATCTGCGACGGTCGAACGGGTCGTAGGTGAAGCGCGCCGACACCGGACCGTCGACCGCCACCAGCCGGCCGCGGGCGTCCCACGTGTAGGTGTTGACCCCGTCGTGGACGAGGTTGCCGGCCGCGTCGTACACCAGCTGCGCGGCACCGGCGTGCACCAGCCGGTTGGCCGCATCGAACCGCCGCGGCCCGGTCGGCTCGGGCAGCTCCACCTGCGCCAGCGACCCGGCGACCGTGGCGCGTCGGCCGTCCGGCCGGTAGGTGTAGGCGAGGTCGCCGATGAGGGCGCCGTGCGCGTCCCGGTAGTCGATGCCGGTGACCAGGCCCCGTGCGTCGGTCCGGTACTCGGCGGTCACCCCGTGGGGCAGCCCCAGCCGTCGCAGCTCCCCGCTCGGGTCCCGTTCAGCGACCACCGCGGCACCGTCGGTCTCCACCGACACCAGCCGCCCGGCCTCGTCGTAGCCGTACCGCACCCGGGTGCCGTCGGGCAGCACCATGGCGGTCCGCCGGTCGGATGCGTCGTACTCGTAGGCGATCTCGCCGTCCGGGGTGACCTCCCGCACCAACCGGCCGGCGTCGTCGTACACCAGCTCCACCGTCCCGTACGCGGTGTCGTCGATCCCGACCAGCCGGCCGGCCGTGTCGTACCGCAACGTCACCTGCGACTCGACGGTGCCGTCGTCGGCGACCCCGTAGGAGACCGACACCAGCCGGCCCAGCGCGTCGTAGTCGTAGGTGGTGCGCAGCCCGCGACGGTCCACGTGCGCTACCAGCCGGCCGGCCGTGTCGTAGACGTAGGAGTCGGTGGCGCCGGTCGGGTCGGTGCGCTGCACCGGTGCGCCCCGGTGGTCCATGCGCCAGGTGGTGGTGTTGCCGGCAGCGTCGGTGAGCGACACCAGGTTGCCGCGGTCGTCGTAGCCGAACCGGGTCTCGCCACCGGCCGGGTCGATGACGGCAACCGGCCGGTCGTGGTCGTCGTACCGGATGCGGGTGGTCGCCCCGACCGCGTCGGTGACCGCGGCCAGCCGGCCGTACGCGTCGTAGTACTCCCGGTAGGTGTGGCCGAACGGGTCGGTGACGGTCACCCGGTGCGCCAGCTCGTAGCTGATCGTCGTGGTACGCCCGTCCGGGCCGGTCACCGACACCGGCCGTCCCATCGCGTCGTACGCGTAGGTGATGCGTGCGCCCCCGGGGTCGACGCTCTCGAGCAGGTTGCCGCGCGCGTCGTAACGGAACTCGTACCGGGCACCGCCGGAGGTGACGGCGGTGGTCACCTCACCGGTGTCCGGGTTGCGGGTGACGGTCACCTCGCCGCCGGCCGACTGCAGCGCGGTGAGGGTGCCCCGCGCGTCGTACCGCGCACCGACCCGTTCGCCGGCCGGGTCGACCAGCGCGGTGATGAGTCCGGTGGCCGCGTCGCGTTCCGCCCGGACGGTCTGCCCCTCGGGTGTGCCCGCCGCCCAGGTGTCCTCGTTCCCCCGACGGTCCGTGTCGACCCGGCCCCGTCGGACCGGGCCGTTCGGGTCGCCCCCCGGGGTGGCCACCACCGCCTCGGCGTGGGGCGCCACCGACTCACCGCCCGGCCCCTCCACCTCGACGGTCACCTGCTCGACCCGGTAGGTGAAGCGGTACTCGGTGCCGTCGTCGAGCACCTGCCGGCTGACCCGGCCGTCGGCATCGTAGTCGACGCTGAGCACCACCTCGCCGTCCGGACCGGTGATCTCCACGATCCGGCGCCGGTCGTCGTACGCGTACCCGATCCGCTCACCGGTGGAGCCCACCGCCTCGGCGAGCATGCCCTCGGGGTGGTAGCGGTAGCGCACCCACCGGCCGAGGTGGTCGGTCGCCTCGGTGATCCGGCCCCGGTCGTCGTAGGTGAAGGCGATCCACCGGCCGCTGGGTGAGCGGACCGCGGTCACCGGGCCGAGCCGGCCCAGCCGGTCACGTTCGCGGGTGACGGTGAGGGCGGCGCCGCCCGGGTCGCGTAGCGCGGCCAGCCCGGCCTGCCGGCGGCCGTGGAACTCCAGCACGGTGCCGGTGGCAAGTTGCACCAGCCACACCCGCTCGCCGCCGGAGGTGATCCGGGCGCCGTCGAACACCCCGCCGGTGGGCAGCGCCACCAGCAGCGCCGTCTGTTCGTCCACCCCGGGGGTGACGCGTTCGAACGGCACGGTGCTGCCGTCCGACAGGACCAGGTCGGCGAACTGCAGGGAGGTGCTGAGCTCAAGCCGCAGCGCGTACTCCAGGCCGGAGCCGAGACCGAACTCGCGCACGTCCCGGTTGAGCGGTGGCCGCCGGGTGACCGGCTGGTAGGCGCGGGTCAACGGCAGCGGCAGGATGTCGTCGACCACCAGGTCGGTGTGGGCGACCAGCAGCGCGCCGCTGGACAGGTCGACCGGCGCCACCGGGGAGCCGTCCGGCAGCGGCTCCGAGCCGACCACCAGGGAGTCAGCGATCCGGGCCAGCTCGGTGGACGGGTCGGCGGTCCGACCCTTGCTCGCCGGTGTGGACGGGCCCGCCGACGGGGACGGGCCCGGGGTGCTCGGCGTCACCGGGTCCGAGGGGGACGGTGGCGCGGTCGGACCGGCGGTGGCCGGCGGGGTCTCCGCCGGCGGGAGTGCGGTGAGCGTCAGCGTGCCGGTGCCGCCCCGGTCGTCGCGCGCCTCCACGAGCAGGGTGTAGGTGCCGTCGGCCGGCAGCCGCAGCGCGCGGTCGGGTCCCTCGCCGCACCAGCGGGTTCGGAATCCGCCGGGGCCGACGGGCTCCTGCACCACCCCGCCCGGGCCGGCCAGCCCCACCAGCAGCCGGTCGCAGGCGAGGTCACCGTCGACCTCGACCGTGACCCGGTGGCCGGCGGCACCGTCGAACAGCAGTACGGCCGCGCGGCCGGGCGCCACCTCGACCGGCACCGCCTCACCGGGGGCGGCCCGCGCCACCGTGGCGACCTCCCCGGCCGGCCGGTCCGGCCAGGGCAGCACCACCAGGGGTGTCGCGCTGTGGCCGGTGCCGTCCGGGGTGGCGACCGACACCTCACCGGAGACCGCCTGCGGTGGCACGGTCACCGTGACCGCGGTGGGGGTGGTCGACTCGACCGTGGCGTACCACCCGTCGGCGACCACCACCTGGTCAAGAGTGGGATCGCCGGTGAACCCGGTGCCGGTGACGGTCAACCGGTCCCCCGGACGCACCACCGGTGGGAAGAGGTCGGTCACCACGGGCGGCGCCGCCACCACCAGCGGCTGTTCGGAGCGCACCGTGCCGCGCCCGGTGGTGACGGTCACCGGGCCGGTCGCGGCGTCGTCGGGCACCCGCACGGTCACCGCGTACGGGGTGGCGGCGAGCACCTGCGCGGGACGGTCACCGATGCGGACCCGGTTGCCGGCCGGCGCTGGCGCGAACCCGGTGCCGTGCAGGGTGACCTCCCCGCCCGGGGTGGCCACCGCCGGCACGGTGGCGACCAGCGACAGCGCATCCGACGGGTGCCGCTCCACCGCCACCAGGTTGCCGACCGCGTCGTACCGCAGCACCGCGGTCTGCCCGTCGGGCACGGTGACGCCGCGCAGCCGTCCCAGTTCGTCGTAGACGTACAGCGCGGCCGGTGAGAGATCACTGTGGACGCGCCCGGGGACGGCGGCCGCGAGCGACATCACCATCACCAGCGACAGCAGCGATGCGAGCACGCGCGGCCGGTGCAGGCGGCGAACGTCGATGTGCACCCGATCTCCCCCGTGTCAATCGTCGTCGATGCAGCGACGATACCGTGGGGATACGACGTTCAGCTGTCCTCAGAGCACCGGCGGCCAGCCGTCGCCGGCCGCCCGACCGGTGAGCGCGTCGGCGGCGAGCCGGCCGGAGACGAGCACCATCGGCACCCCCACCCCGGGGCGGGTGCCGGCGCCGGTGAAGACCACGTTGGCCAGTCCCGGGTGCCGGATGGACGGCCGGAACGGCCCGGTCTGGCTGAACGTGTGCGCCAGCGAGAACGGGGTGCCGGCGGCGAGCCCCGCGGCCTCCCACTCGGCCGGGCCGACCACCCGGCGTACCTCGACCGCATCGGCGAGCCCGGACCAGCCGCGCGCGGCGAGCACCTCGAGCACCCGGTCGGCGTACCGCCGCGTCGACTCCTCGTCCCACCGCAGGCCGGCGCCGACCTCGGTGTTGGGCACCGGGGCGAGCACGTAGTAGGTGTGCCCACCGGCCGGGGCGAGCGACGGGTCGGTGGTGCTCGGCACGGTCACGAGCAGCGACGGGTCGCTCATCAGCCGGCCCTCCTCCACCACCTCGGTGAAGGTGCGCCGCCACGCGGTGCCGAACAGCAGGTTGTGGTGGGCGGCCCGGTCGTTCACCCACCGGGCGCCGAGGTGCAGCACCACGCACGACGGCGACCACCGGGGGCGACGCAGCCGCGGTACGCGGCCGGGGCCCGCGTCGGGCAGCAGGGCCGCGGCGGCCGGCCGGTCCAGGTTGAGCACCACCGCGTCGGCGGGGATCCGCTCCCCGGCCGCGGTCACCACCGCCACCGCCCGGTCACCGCGCACCTCCACGCGGGCGGCGGCGGTGCCGTAGCGCAGCTCCACCCCGTGCTTGTCGGCCGCGCCAGCCAGCGCCTGCGCCAGCGCGTGCATGCCGCCGCGCGGGAACCACACCCCACAGACCGCGTCCAGGTAGGAGATCATCGCGTAGCAGGCCAGCGCCCGGTGCGGGGCGAGCCCGGCGTACATCGCCTGGAAGGAGAAGACCCGCCGGGTACGCGCATCAGCCAGGTGACGGTCGACCAGGGCCTGCCAGCGGCCGAACCCGCCGGCGGCCACCAGCCGCACCAGGTCGACGTTGGCCAGGTGCCACACCCGGGCGGGGTCGGAGGCGATGAAGCGCCGCCACTGGGCCCGCCACAGTCGCTCCAGGCGTGCCACCAGCCGCAGGTAGCCGTCGGCCTCCCGGGGGCCGCAGACCTCGCGAAGCTGCGCGGCCATCCGGGGCGGGTCGGCGACCACGTCCAGGTGGGAGCCGTCGGGGAACCACGCCCGGTAGGCCGGGTCGAGCCGTTCGAGGGTGAGCCAGTCGCTGGCCTCCTCCCCCACCGCGGCGAGCGTGCCGGCGACGAGTTCAGGCAGGGTGAGCACGGTCGGCCCGGTGTCGAACAGGTAGCCACCGGCCTCAAGGCGTCCACAGTGGCCGCCAGGTCGGCTGCTTCGCTCCAGCACGACGACCCGGCGGCCCCGGCCGGCGAGGTGCAGGGCGCACGCCAGCCCGCCGAGGCCGGCCCCGACGACCACCACCCGGTCCACGCTCACCGGACCGGCCCGATCCCGTGCAACTCCCCCGTATTACCCGCAAAGCGTCCTATATTCGGCACGGGCTCAAGGTTAACCTGAGCCGGTCAGGCAGGTCGCGAAGCAGCGGGGCTGCAGCAAGGAGGCACGGGTGCGCCGACCCGACGTGCGCCGACGTGAGCCGGACCGCTCGGGGACCGGCCGGTTCGACGTCGACCGGAGCGGGACCGGCACGGCGCGGCCGCACCACCGGGTACGCCCACCGACGACCCACCGGGCGGACCCTCGGCGGACCACCGCGCCCACGCCCCCGGTGCGCCAGGCACAGCTCGCCGAGGCGTACCGCCGCTGCCAGGAGCTGCACCGCCGCTACGGCCGCACCTACTACCTGGCGACCAGGCTGCTGCCGGCGCACAAGCGACCGCACGTCCACGCGCTGTACGGGTTCGCCCGGTACGCCGACGAGATCGTCGACCGGACCGCGGAGCTGCCCCCAGCGGAGCGCGCCCGCCGGTTCCGCGAGTGGTCCCAGCGGTTCCTCGCGGGGCTCGCCGGCGAGTCGGTCGACGACCCGGTGCTGCCCGCGGTGCTGCACACCATCCGCACCCTGAACCTTGACCCGGCCGACTTCCACCGGTTCCTCGCCAGCATGGAGATGGACCTGGAGGTCACCGGCTACGAGGACTACGACGCGCTGCTCGGCTACATGGAGGGTTCGGCGGCGGTGATCGGCACCATGATGCTGCCGATCCTCGAACCGGTCGACCCGGTCGCCGCCCGGCAGCCGGCGCGCGAGCTGGGGCTGGCGTTCCAGCTCACCAACTTCATCCGGGACGTGGCCGAGGATCTCGCCCGTGGCCGGGTCTACCTGCCCCGGCGCGACATGGAGCGGTTCGGGGTGACGGTCGCCGACCTGCACCAGGCCGCCGCCGAGCGCCGGGCCGCCCCTGCGGTGCGTGAACTCATCCGGTACGAGGTGGGGCGCGCCCACGCCCACTACGCGGCCGCCGCGCCCGGGGTGCCGCTGCTCGCGCCCTCCTCCCAGGCGTGCATCCGCACCGCGTACCACCTCTACGCGGGGATCCTCGACGAGGTGGTACGCGCCGACTACGACGTGTTCGTCCGCCGGGCGGTGGTGCCGCGCAGTCGCCGAATCGCCACCGCGCTGCGGTGCCTGCTCACTCCCCCCGGCACACCGGTCGTCGTCGCGGCGGTGCCGCCGTGACCGGGATGCGGGCGGCGGTGGTCCGCTGATGGAGCGCTTCACCTACCTGGCGGTGCTGGTCGCCTGCCTGCTCGTCACCGCGCCCCTGGAGCTGCTGCCCGGGGTGCGGGTCTGGCGCCGGCCGGGGAGGCTCGCCGCGGCGGTGCTACCGGCCGCGGTGGTGTTCCTGGCCTGGGACCTGGTCGCGCACGCCCGCGGGCACTGGTGGTTCGACGACCGGTACCTGCTCGGCCCCCGGCTGCTCGGACTGCCGGTGGAGGAATGGCTGTTCTTCCTCGTCATCCCCGTCTGCGGGGTGCTCGCGTACGAGGCGGTGGCGACCACCCTGACGCGGCGGGCGGCCCGGCGGGCGGCCCGCACGGCCGCGGTCAGTGGGTCGCCCGGCGCGGTCGGCCCGACGGTGGCCGGGTCGCCGGGGCAGTCGGGGCAGCCGGTCGGGGAGGTCGACCGTGGTCGGTGAATACACACTGCTGGCCGTCGCCGCGGTGGTCGCGGTGGTCGCCCTGGAGCTGTCCGTGCTGCGCACCGGTCTGCTGCGCCAGGTCCGCTACTGGATCGCGGTCGCCATCGTGCTCGGCTTCCAGGTGCCGGTCGACGGCTGGCTCACCCGACCCGGGGCCACCGTGGTCCACTACTCCGCCGACGCCTTCAGCGGGATCCGGGTGGCCGGCCACTTCCCGGTCGAGGACTTCGGATTCGGGTACGCGCTGGTCACCCTCACCCTGCTGCTGTGGTACCGGCTGCGGCGGGGCCGGCCGTCCACCGTCGGTCAGTCCGCCGCGGACCGGACCACCGCGGCACCGGCGACCGCACCGCCCGCCCGGTCCGCGGCCCCCGCGGTGCCGGGTGCACCCGGGCGACCGGCGGGCGACCGCCCCGACGGCCATGCGTGAGCCGACGCGTACGCGTACCGATCCGGTGGCGGCGGTGCTGCACCGCGGGGTGCGGTTCCTGGTACGCCGGGGCCTGCGCGGGGTGTGGCTTCGCGGCGGCCCGCCGCCGGGGCCGTTCGTGTGGGCGGCCAACCACCACAGCTGGTGGGACCCGCTGGTCGCCATGGCGCTGCTCGCCCGGCTCGGCCGCCGGTACGCGATCCTGGTCGCCCAGGACAACCTGGACCGCTACCGGTTCGTCCGGCGACTCGGCGGGTTCGGCACCGCCGAACCGCGGCGTGGCCTCGCCGAACTGCGCCACGGCCGGGTGCTCGTCATCTACCCCGAGGGCGAGCTGCGGCCGGCCGGCCCGCCGGGGCCGCTGGCGGACGGTGCCGCCTGGTACGCCCGCCACGCCCCCGCGCCGCTGGTGGCCGCCGCCGCCCGGGTACTGCTGCGCGGCCACCAGGCGCCGGAGGCGTACGTGTGGCTCGCGCCCGTGCCCGACGGACCCGACGGGCTCACCGCCGCGCTGTCCCGGCGGCTGGCCCGACAGCTCGCCGCCCTCGACCGGCTGGTCGCGACCTGCGACCCGCGTACCCCGCTGCCCGGCTTCGACCGGGTGCTGGCGGGACGCCCAAGCGGCGAGGAGGTCCTCGACACCGTCCGGAGGCGGCGGTGAACCCGCTGGTCGGCCTGGTCGTCGTCTACCACGCCGTGAAGCTCGCCGGGCTGCTGGCCAACCTGTGGCAGTTCCCCACCCTGCAGCCGGTGCGACCCTCCGGGGAGGAGGTGCGTCCGCCGCGGACCTCGCTGCTCGTGCCCGCACGCGACGAGGCGGACCGGCTGCCGCACACCCTGCCCGGCCTCGTCGCCCAGGACGTGGCGGAGATCCTCGTGCTCGACGACGGCTCCCGGGACGGCACCGCCGACCTGGTCCGGGCCGCCGCACGGCGGGATCCCCGGGTGCGGCTGCTCGTCGGCGCACCGCCGCCACCCGGGTGGGTCGGCAAGACCTGGGCCTGCCACCAGCTCGCCGAAGCCGCCACCGGGGAGCTGCTGGTCTTCTGCGACGCGGACGTGCTCCTGCGGCCGGGGGCGGTTGCCGCCGCCTGGGCGGAGCTGGTGCGACAGGACTGCGACCTGCTGTCGGTGTTCCCCCGCCAGCAGACCGGCACGCTCGGCGAACGGATGCTCGTGCCGCTGATCGACGAGAGCCTGCTCGCCTTCCTGCCCCACCGGCTGCTGCGCGCCCCGGTGCCGGCGGCCGCCACCGCCAACGGCCAGTTCCTCGCGTTCCGCCGCGACGCGTACCACCTTGTGGGCGGGCACGCGGCCGTGGCCGACCGGCTGGTGGAGGACGTGGCGTTGGCCCGCGCGGTGCGCCGCCGCGGGCTTCGGCTCGGACTCGCGCTCGGCGGCGACCTGGTGGGTGCCCGCATGTACCGCGGGTACCGGGAGGCGGTGGCCGGGTTCGGCAAGAGCATGCGCGAGGCGCACGGCGGCCGCACCAGCGTGCTCGTGGCCAGCGCCATCTTCCACCTCGCCGCGTACACCCTGCCGTGGCTGCGGTGGCGGCGCGGGCCGCTGTGGCGGGCGGCGGCGCTCGCCGGCCCGGTCGCGCGACTGCTGGCCAACGCCGCCACCGGCCGGCGCGCGTGGGCCGAGGCGCTGGTCGTGCCGGCGATCGCGCCGGCGGCTCTGCCGGTCTACGCGGTGGCGCTGCGGCGCACCGCGGTGTGGAAGGGACGGAGGTACCGGTGAGCGCTCCGACACCACAGCGACCACCCACCGCGGTCGGGCGGGCGTCCGTCGACCCGTACGCGGCCGCCCGGGCGCTGGCCCGCGCCGAACGGGTGCGGGCCGAGCGGGGCCTCGCCGCCGCGCCGGTCCCGGCGGCCGGGACCGGCCCCGACGGCGACCGTCAGCGTGACGTCGCGTCGAGCGCCCGCCGGTCGGCGCGGCGCCGCCAGCCGGCGCGGCGGTGGAGACCGCTCACCCGGCTGCCCCAACCGGACACCACCCCGGGACTGGGGCACCTGTGGCGGTGGACCCACGATCCCCTGGGCCTGCTGGCCGAGGGCGCCGAGGTCGGTGACGTGTTCCTGCTGCGGCTGTGGCGGCCGGTGGTGGTGGGCTTCCGTCCCGAGTGGAACCAGGCGCTGCTGCGGGACCTGGACACCTTCGGCAGCCGGGGCAGCCTCAGCGCCCTCACGCCCTACCTCGCCGGCGGGGTCGTCCAGACCGACCCGCCCGAGCACAGCCAGCGGCGCCGGGAACTCAACCCGGTGTTCCACACCCGTGGCATCCGGCCGCTGGTCGGCCGGCTGCGCCGGGTCGCCGAGGCCCACCTGCCGGACGGGCCGTTCGAGGCGCTGACGTACGCCGGCACGGTGGTACGGCACATGCTCAACGCGGCCTTCTTCGCCGGCCGCGCCTCCGACCGGCTGCTCGCCCGGTTCCTGCGGCCGCTGCACCAGCCACCCCCGGTGCCGCTGCTGCCCCGGCCGCTACTGTTCGCCGCGATGGACCGGGAGATCGCCGGGCTGCTCGCCGACCCACCGCCGGGCACCCTGGCCGAGGCGCTCGCCGGCACCTCCGACGCGGTCGAGGAGATCCGGGTGGCGTTGGCCGCCGGCTACGACACCACCTCGCACACCCTGGCCTGGACCCTGTGGCGGCTGGCCACCGCGCCCCGCTGGCGGAACGCCGAGGCGCTGCCGTTGGTGCTCGACGAGGTGCTACGGCTGTACCCGCCGGGGTGGCTGGGCAGCCGGGTGGTCCGCCGCGACACCACCGTGGCCGGAGTGAGCCTGCCGGCCGGCACGATGGTGCTGTACTCGCCCTACCTCACCCACCGGGATCCCCGGCTGTGGCCGGAGCCGGAACGGTTCCTGCCCGGCCGCGCCGACCGGCCGGCCTGGGGGTACCTGCCGTTCGGCGCCGGCCGGCGCACCTGCCTGGGCGCGCACCTGGCCCGGCACATGCTGCGGTGCGCCCTGGAGCCGTTCTGCACCGGCACCCTCACCGTGCTCGACGGAGACCCGACCCCGGTGGCCGGGATCACCCTGCGCCCACGGGGACCGCTGCGGCTGTCGTTCACCGGGTGACAGGCGCGGTCCGCGGGACCGGTGGGGCCGGCTCGACGACGTGCCGACAAGGCGGTCCGTCAGGCCTGTCGGAACCTCGCCGGAGAGGATTAACCGGGCCCGGCCCGGCAATCGTGACGGCACACCGGGCGCCGGGTGCGGTGCCCCGTGCCCGAAGGAGGCGCCGATGGGGTGGACCGAGCACGACATCCCCGACCTGACCGGCAAGGTGGCGGTGGTGACCGGGGCGAGCACCGGGCTCGGGTTCGAGACCGCCCGGGCGCTGGCCGACGCCGGCGCCGAAGTGGTGATCGCCGCCCGTCACCCGGCCCGCTCCTACCGGGCGGCCGCCACCATCACGGCACACCACCCGGGCGCGGTGGTGTCGGTGGTGCCGACCGACCTGGCGTCCCTGGCGTCGGTGCACCAGGCCGCCAAGACCATGCTGTCCACCCACCGGCGCGTCGACATCCTCGTCAACAGCGCCGGCATCATGGCGGTACGCCGGATGCGCACCCGCGACGGCTTCGACCTCCAGCTCGGCGTCAACCACCTGGGGCACTTCGCGCTCACCACCCGGCTGCTGCCGGCGCTGCTGGCCGCCCCCGGCGCCCGGGTGGTGAGTATCACCAGCGTCGCCTACCACCTGGGGCGCGCGCTGGAGGTGGAGGACCCGCCGACCCGCACCTACCCGCCCTGGACCGGCTACGGCCGGGCCAAGCTCGCCAACCTGCACTTCGGTATCGGCCTGCACCGGCTGTTCCGGGCCGCCGGGGTGGAGGCGGCGAGTCTGGTGGCCGACCCGGGACTGTCCCTGGCGGACATACGCCCGCCCGGCGCCGAGCGGAGCCTCACCCGGCGACTGGTGGAGACGTTGGCCCGGTGGCTCGGCCACCCGCCGGCGCGCGCCGCCCTGCCGCAGCTGCGGGCCGCCACCGACCCGGCGGCGCGCAGCGGCGAACTCTACGGGTTCGGGTTCCTCGGCACGGGTGAGCCGGCCCGTCGGCGGGTGCCGCACCGGCCGGGCATGGACGAGGCGATCGACCGGCTGTGGCTGGTCTCCCAGTACGCCACCGGGCTCACCCTCGACGTCGACGTGATCCGACGCGCCGCCGGCCGGGCACCGGCGGGCCGGCGGCGCTGAGCGGGGTGCAGCGGTCTGCGGGTCTACCGCCGCCGGCCGCCCGACCGCCGTACCACGCCCACGGATTCAGCAGTGAGAGGACGGCCATCGCCACAGCGGCAACCGGGACCGTCAGCCCCGGACTCAGGATCGAGTCACGACGTCTGACACGTACCACTGTCGGTCCGATCCGTTACCGGGCTTCCGGGTGGTGGGCCCGGGCCCCCCGGCGGCCCCCCCCCCCGCCGGGGACCCGCGGGGCGCCGGGCCCCGGGCCCCCGCCCCCCCCCCCCC
>CAZSNW010000008.1:6277-8378 GCA_964608245.1 uncultured Micromonosporaceae bacterium | reverse complement strand
GCGTTCGGGGGGGGCGCCGGGCGCGCTGTTCCGGCCGACCACCCGGCGTGTCACCGTCGGTCAGCGTCGACCGGGTCAGCGGCCGGCCGGACGCTCCTTCGGCTTCGGCTTGGTCGGCTCCGGGTCCAGGTCGATCGTCTGCGGACCCCGGGGACGGATGTGGAAGACCTTCGCCGACGCGAAGTCGTCCCCACCGACCCAGCTCTCGGTCCCACCGCTGTGGAAGAGCTGGAGCTTCACCCGCTGCGGGGCTAGCAGCGGCAACGTCCAGCTGTTGGCGGTCGGGTCCAGCCACCAGGCGGCGACCTGGTCACCGGTGTGCGGGTTGAGCGCCACCACGAACACGATCGTCGTCGGATCGTCGACCGTGACGGCCACCGGGACGCCCGGCTCCAGCCGGTGGTCGTAGGTGACGGTCGCGTCCGCCACCACCGTGACCTTCTCGGCGGTCCGGCGGTCGGACTTGCCACCGCTCCACTGGCTGGCCTGACCCGGCACCTCGAACAGCAGCGGCCACTCGTACGGACCGAGCCGGTCGAGGGTGTAGGTGCCGTCCGACCCGATCCTCGCTCGGCCGACGCCGCCGCCGATGCCGAATCCCTCGTTGCCGATCCGGACCCAGCCGGAGGTCACCGGGTTGCCGTCCGGGTCGGTCACGGTGCCGGTGATCGAGCCGGCCCGGTCCATCCGCACCACCGGCGCGGTCGCGGTCCCGCCCTCGGCCACGGTGATCTTCACGGCCCGGGTCTGGACGCCGGTGCCGCCCCGGCGGCCGACCCACTGGGCACCGTAACCCTCGGCCTCCTGCGGCCACGCCAGCAGCTGGTAGGTGCCGGCCTGGTCGACCTCGACCGCGACGTGGCCGTTCTCGTCACTGGGGTCCGCGCACCCCTCGGGCAGCCGCACCAGGGTCTGAGGCAGCGCGAACAGGCACACCCCCGCCACCGGTTCACCGGTCGCCGCGTCGACCACGGTGGTGACGATCCGCGCCTTCGGGTGCAGCACCAGGGTGACGTCGGTGCGCTCCCCGGCGGTGACGGTGACCGGCACGGGGTCACGGAACGCGTAGCCCTCCGCCCAGGCCCAGGTGATCAGGTGGGTCCCCACCGGGATGCCCTCGAAGATCACCTCACCGTTCTCAGTGGACTCGATCTGGTCGGCGAGCTCCACCGAGAACTCGGACAGGGGGTCGCCGGTGAGCGCGTCCACCGCGGTGACCCAGACGCTACCGGTGGGCAGCCGGGTGTCGTTCACCACCGTGACTTCTCCCGCGACCACGGTGAAGACGGCCGCCTCGGCGGGGTCCACCGTGCCGAACGCGTACTGGCTGAACACCGGGTCCCAGCTGCTGAACCGGACGTGGTAGTCGCCGGGGACCACGGCGATCTCGTAGAACCCGTCCTCGTCGGTGAAGGTGCTGAACCACAGGTCGGTGTCGTGCACGTTGATGACGTCGACCCGGATCTCCTCCATCCCGGTGCCGTCGGTGTCCGTGAACCGACCGGACACGGTGCCCAGGGCGACGAGGACGTCGTCGACCACGACCGTCTCGTCCACGGCCACCTCGAAGATCTCGGCGTCCTCCCAGCGGGTGGCCCCGAAGGCGTACTGGACGATCCCGTCGTAGTCGAACTGCACCCGGTACCGGCCCGGCGGCACGACGAGCCAGTAGTAGCCGTACTCGTCGGTCCACGTCGACACGAAGGCGCCGTCGCCGTCGACCGGCTCCGCAGTCACCTCCGCCTCCAGGCCGTCGCCGTCGGCGTCCGTGAACCGGCCGGCGATCGCGCCCACCGCGATCAAGGTGTCGTCGACGGTGACCGTCTCACCGGCGGCCACCTCGAAGACCTCGGCCTCGGACCAGTCCGTCGTGCCGTACGCGTACTGCGTCAGGCCGTGGTACTCGAACGACACCCGGTAGCGGCCGGGGATGACAGGGAGCGAGAAGAAGCCGTCCTCGTCGGTGAAGCCGAACACCCACGGCCCCTCGTCGTCTTCGGGCTCCGCGGTCACCCACGCGTCCAGACCGTTGCCGTGGACGTCGGTGAACCGGCCGGTGATCGTGCCCAGCGCGATCAACGTGTCGTCGACGGTGACCGTC
>CAZSNW010000008.1:2291-6177 GCA_964608245.1 uncultured Micromonosporaceae bacterium | reverse complement strand
GATCGTGCCCAGCGCGAT
Organism: uncultured Micromonosporaceae bacterium; assembly: GCA_964608245.1. Taxonomy (GTDB): domain Bacteria; phylum Actinomycetota; class Actinomycetes; order Mycobacteriales; family Micromonosporaceae; genus Natronosporangium. Next base: position 6,159 of record CAZSNW010000008.1, on the reverse strand, counting down.
CAACGTGTCGTCGACGGTGACCGTCCCACCGGCGGCCACCTCGAAGACCTCGGCATCCCACCAGTTCACTGCGCCGTACGCGTACTGGGAGAAACCGTCGACGTAGAACTCGACCACGTAGCTACCGGCGAAGACCTCCATGCTCCAGTAGCCGTCGTCGTCCGTCTCGGCCCAGGCGAAGTTCCCGCCGTCGACCGGGTGGGAGTAGACCTCGGCGTAGACGGGGTTGCCGTCGGCATCGGTGAACCGACCGGTCAGGACGCCGGTGCCGAGCAGCTGTTCGTTGACCGTGACCTGCTGACCGGCGCCGACGAAGATGAGGTCCGCGTCACCCCAGTTGCCCTTGCCGTACGCGTACTGGGTGGGGCCGCCGACCGGGCTGAAGGCGACCCGGTAGAAGTCCGGCTCGAGGCCTGTCAGCGTGAAGTAGCCGTCGGCGTCGGTCGTGGTGGACGCCCAGTGCCAGGTCTCGTCGCCCTCCGCGTCCACGAAGGCGAACGGGACGCCGTCACCGTCCTGGTCGATCAGGCGGCCGACGATGGTGCCGGTCTGCGCCAGAGTGTCGACCGTGGTGGCGCCGGCAGGGGTGACGGCGCCGACAACGGTCATGAGCAGCGCGGCCACCACCGCCGTCGCGCCTCTCCACAACCTGGTTTTCATCTACCTTCCTCTTCGGATCAAGAGCCGTCCGCAGATCACGGACCAAACCCGGCCCTTCCGTGCCGAGACCGGCGGCCATCCTAGGGTCCAGGTACGACGGTCCAGCGAGGCGCCGACGGTCGGCGGCGGCGTGAAGGCGCCGGGTTGCCGCAAGTCTGCCGCAGCGGCGCAACGGTGTCCCCGGCTCGCCACGGTGACTACGGTCGTGGGCCGGATCGACCACAAGGGGGGCACCACACCGGTATGGCCAGCCGAGCCGTCGGCCGGGGCAGCCATCGACGCCGCCGCCGGCCGCGCCTGACCAGGCTGCGCGACTGGCGGGTACCCACCAAGGTCGCCGCGGTGCTGGTGATCCCCGCCCTGGCCTTCCTCGTGGTGGTCGGCTGGCAGGCGAGTCTGCTGTTCGGACAGGCGGCGGCCCTCGGTGACTTCGCCGACCGGGCGGCGTTGGCGACCTCCGTCACCGCCCTGGTGCACGAGCTGCAGTTCGAACGAGACCTGACCACGGGGCACGTGGCGGCCGCGGAGCGGACCGGCTCGCCGTGGCCGGAGCCGGTGCTGACCGCCCGACGGGCGGTCGACGAGGCCCTCGACGCGTACCAGCGGGCCGCCGCGCCGCTGCGGGCGAGGCACCCCGACGATCCCGCCCTGGCCCGCGCCGACGCCGCCCTGGCCGAGCTCACCGCGGTACGCGCCGGCGCCGACGAGGGTTGGCTGGTCCGGCAGGCGGTCTTCGACGGCTACTCCCGGGCGATCGAGGCGCTGCTCGCGCTGCTGCCGGCGCCGCTGGCCGGGTACGACGAGACGGTCCGCGGCTACCTGGAGCTGACCGTGGTCAAGGAGGCCGGCTCCCGCGTCCGCGGACAGCTGTACGCGGTGCTGTCCACCGGGCGGTTCGGCCCGGGCGAGCAGGTGCTGGTCGCCGAGGCCCGGGCGCAGCGACGGGTGGCCGAGCAGCGGTTCCGCGCCGGCGCCACCCCCGCCCAGCTCGCCGTGTTCGACGAGGTGGTACGCGGCCAGGCGGTGCACGCCACCGCGCGGCTGGAGCAGGCCGTGCTGGCGCAGTCGAGTGACGGGTTCGACGTAACCGCCCAGCAGTGGTGGTCGGCGGCCACCACCGAGCTGGAACAGGTGCGGGAAGTGGAGACCCGGCTGCTGGCCGACATCCAGGCGGCGATCCGGCGCGGCAGCGGCGAGGCGTCGCGGCAGGCGGCGGTGGTGACCACCGCGGCGCTGCTGGTGCTGCTGGTCTCACTGGTGCTGTCGGTGGCGATCGGCCGCTCCATGGTGCGCTCGTTGCGCCTGCTGCGCCGGCAGGCGGTCGACGTGGCCCGCACGGACCTGCCGAACCTGCTCACCCGGCTGCGCGCCGCCCACCACACGGTGCCGCGGATCGAGGTGGTGCCGACCACCACCGGGGGCCGCGACGAGATCGCCGAGGTGGCCGACGCCTTCACCCTGGTGCACCGCAGCGCGGTCGACCTGGCGGTGGAGCAGGCGCACATGCGGCGCAACGTGCACCGCATCGTCGTCAACCTGGCCCGCCGCAGCCAGCTGCTGGTGGAACGGCAGCTGGAGCTGCTGGACGAACTGGAGCGGGACGAGAGCGACCCGACGCAGCTGGCCAACCTGTTCCGGCTGGACCACCTGGCGACCCGCATGCGCCGCAACAACGACAGCCTGCTGGTGCTGACCGACGCGGACCCGGGCCGCCGCTACCCCGACCCGGTGCCGCTCCGGTCGGTCGCCCTCGCCGCGATCGCCGAGATCGAGCGCTACCAGCAGGTACGCGAGACCGTCACCACGGAGCTGCGGGTGGTCGGCCACGTGGTGTCCGACCTGGTGCACCTGCTGGCCGAGCTGCTCGACAACGCGACCACCTTCTCTGCCAAGGACGCCGAGGTGGACCTCGAGGTGTACCAGCTGCCCGCCGGCGGGGCGGTCATCGAGATCACCGACCGGGGCATGGGCATGTCGGCGGAGGCGCTGCGGGAGGCGAACGCGATCCTCGCCACACCGCCGGCGATCGACGTCGCCACCTCGGAGCGGATGGGTCTGGTGGTGGTGGGGCACCTGGCGGCGCGCCACGGGCTCACCGTGCGGTTGGCGCACGCCCGGTGGGGCGTGCGGGCCACGGTCCGGCTGCCGGCCTGGGTGCTCGCCCCGGCCGTGGACGGGCCGCCGACCGTCGCGGTGGTCGGGGAGCACCGTACCCGACCGGTGGTGCGACGCGCCGAGGACGTGCTACGCCCGGACCGCACGGCCGGCGGGACCTGGTGGACGCGGCGGTCGCGCCGAGCCCGCGCCGAGGACACTCCGGCCAGGTCCGGACCCGCCGTGCCGCAGGAGGCCGGTGCCGCGCCGCCAGCCGGTGACGCGGCGGCGCACACCGGCGGCCCTGGCGGGTCCGCGCCGGCCCGGACGACACCCGTGGTGACCGCACCGGTCACCGGCCCGGCCGGCCTGCCGGTCCGGGTGCCGATGGCGCACCTTCCCGCCACCACGATCGGCACGCCGCCGCGGCCGCGCGACCCGGAGCCGGATCCCGAGGAGGTGGGCGTGACGCTCACCGCCTTCTACCGCGGGGTGCGCCGGGCCGAAGCGGAGGAGGTCACCTCCGCGGAGCAGGCCGGAACCGGCGGCGGCACGCCGGGCCGCCACACCGAGCCGACCGGACGATCAGGACAGGAATGAGGAACCGCACGTGGAACAGGCGAGTCGACAGGCACAGGATCTCAGCTGGCTGATCACCGACTTCACCGAACGGGTGCCCGGTGTCACGCACGCCGTGGTGGTCTCCAGCGACGGGCTGCTGCTGGTCGCGTCCGAGGACCTACCGCGTGACCACGCCGACCAGCTGGCCGCGGTGACGTCCGGGTTGATGAGCATCACCAGCGGTGCCGCCCGGTTGTTCGACGACGACGTGGTCAGACAGACCGTGGTCGAGATGGGGCGCGGCTTCTTCCTGGTGATGTCCATCCGGGACGGTTCGATCCTCGCCGCGCTGGCCAACCGGGAGGCCGACGTCGGCGTGGTCGGCTACGAGATGGCGCGGCTGGTCAAGCAGGCCGGTGAGCTGCTCACCCCGGAGCTGCGGCGGGAACTCCAGCAGTGGCGTGGCGCCCCGGTGTCCGCCCGCGAGGGCTGAGCCGGTGACCACGGGCTTGTCCGCCGAGCGCTGAGGCCGCGGGTCGCCGCCCGGTCGGGC
>CAZSNW010000008.1:0-2281 GCA_964608245.1 uncultured Micromonosporaceae bacterium | reverse complement strand
CAGTCCTCCTCGGGTGCCTGCCAGGACAGTGCGCACACCACCGGGTGCAGGTCGTCGCACAGCGTGGCACCGGGGAAGGCGGCCAGGGCGTGGCGGTGGAACGTGGCCCGGTCCGGCGGCCGGTCGGCCACCATCATCTCCAGCCACCGCGGGTGCAGCATCAGCCGCAGCACGTCCGCGGCCGCGTCCGGGTCGCCGCCGGACAGCTCGTAGAAGCCGCGCGCCGCCCGGAACGCCTCCTCCAGGTGCCAGTCCCGGTCACCCCAACCGCCCGGGTCGACGATGTCCGCCACCACGATCCGGCCGCCGGGGGCGACCAACCGACGCAGGTGCGCGAACACCTCCGGTAGCGGACCCACGTGGTGCAGGGTGTGGACCGACAGGACGGCGTCGAACCTGCCGTCGGTCTCCGGTGTCACCTCCTGCACCCCACGCCGCTCGTACCGGATCCGGGGGTGGGCGGCCTCGACGCGGGCGAGTGCGAGCATCCGGTCGGAGACGTCCACCGCCAGCACCTCGCCGTACCGGTCGACGAGCCACCGGGTGTGGAGCCCCTCCCCGCAGCCGAGGTCCACCGCCCGACCACCGCCGGGCAGCTGGGACTGCAGCCAGTCGCGGATCTGCGGGGCCAGCCGGTCCCGCAGCCGGTTGAACCGCGCGTACCGGTCGGCGAAGTCGTCGAAGTAGCGGGACGGGGTCCCCGGGCCGGTCGCCCGGCCCGGGGACCCGCCGACACGCGTGGACGTCACGGCAGGCCGATGGACGGGTCGATGAACCGGTTGGTGGCGACGTCCTCCGGCGTGAGGCCCGCCGGGATCTCGCGCCGCTGACCGGCGAAGATCGGCGTCACGATGTCGATCACCTCCTGGATCCGGGCCATGTCGAAGTCGCCGATCGTGCCGTTGTCGCCGTTGCCGACGATGCCGAGCGTCCGCTGCTGTTCGACCGCGAACTCGGCCTTGCCCAGCGAGTACGGGAACGCGCCGTACGCCTCCACCAGCTCCACGATCAGCTCGTTGGTGCGGGCCGGATCCGTGAAGTAGTCCACGAGCGACTTCTGCAGGATGGGCACCAGCCGCTCCAGGCAGGGCGCGAGCTCCTCCAGCTTGTCGGCGCGCACCACCACCGCCTCCGGGTAGATCGGGTACCCGGTGTGGTGGATCAGCTGGAACGCGACCGGCTTGCCCCACGCTTCCAGTTCGTTCTCGTACACGTACGGCTCGCTGGTGGCGAAGCCCTGCTGGGCGATGGCACCGTCCTCGGCCAGCCACCGTGCGGGCGACCCGTCGTATCCGCCGTCGATCTGCTCGGCGCGCAGGATGCCGCTGCCCACCAGGTACTCCATGTAGGTGGCGCCCTCGAAGTAGTGCACGACCGTGTCGGTGCGGCCGATGTCGACCACCGTGCGGAACTCCGGGTAGGTCTCCGGGTCCCACATGATCATGTACGGGGCGATGTCCAGCGGCGCCATGACCGCCACGGTCGGGTTCTCCGCCATCATCCCGATGGCGTCGTCGGTGGACACCATCCCGAGCGTGATGCTGTCGTCCACGTACATCTGGACGCCGGCGTTGACGAAGCCGATCGCCGGGCCGCCGGCGCGGATCTCGATGCGTACCCCGGTGTCCTCACCGGAGGCCACCAGCGGACCGACCACCCGCAGGTTGTTCGCGTCGACGGTGTAGCCCTCGCCGACCAGCTGGTAGAACACACCGTGCTCGGACTGCGGCCACCACGGGGACTGCACCACGACCGGGTCCGGGCACACCCCGGCCAGGACCCCGCTGCCCCCGCCGGACGGGGGCGGGGTCTCTGCGTCGGTGGTGCAGGCGGTGGCCACCAGCGCGGTGGCCGCCAGCACCACGGCCGCACGTGTCCGTAGCCGGGCCGTCGTCACGCGTACCATCGATGTCCTTTCCAACGGATCGCCATGCTATGATGATCTTCCCTGATTGGATTCGTGCCACGCGGCGACCCACCGCGCCAGCAGACCGAAGACCCAGAACACGGAGAGGCCGAACAACGACGCCACGATGACCGCGGCGAACATCCGCTCCGGTGCGAGCTGGACCCGGTACAGGTCGATGAGGATGCCGATGCCGCGCTCGCCGCGTCGGAAGAAGTAGTCGCCCACGATCGCGCCGATCACCGACATGCCTGCGGAGATGCGCAGGCCGGTGAAGATCGACGGCAGGGCGCTGGGCAGCTCCAGCTTCCACAGCCGGGTCAGCCGACCCGCACCGTGCAAGGTGAACAGGTCGTGGTGGCCGCGGTCGACCGA
>CAZSNW010000007.1:0-25646 GCA_964608245.1 uncultured Micromonosporaceae bacterium | reverse complement strand
GGATGCCGTCGTGCTTCTCGCCCATGAGCCAGCCCTTGGCCGGGATCCCGTGCTGCCCGAACGCCAGCTCGCAGGTGGCCGACACCTTCAGGCCCATCTTCTTCTCGACGTTGGTGGCGAACACCCCGTTGCGCCCGGTGAGCTCACCCGTCTTCGGGTCGAACAGGAACTTGGGGACGATGAACAGCGACAGGCCCTTGGTGCCCGGGCCGGCGCCCACAGGTCGTGCTCGCCGGAGGTGCTGAAGCGCTTGACGCCCTCGATGTGCCAGGAGCCGTCCGGCTGAGGCACCGCGCGGGTCCGGCCGGCTCCCACGTCGGACCCGGCGTCCGGCTCGGTGAGCACCATGGTGGCGCCCCAGCGCTTCTCCACGAACAGCTTCGCCCACTCCTGCTGCTCCGGCGTGCCCTCGCGCATCAGGGTGTGGGCGAACGACGGCCCGGAGGCGTACATCCACAGCGCGGGGTTGGCGCCGAGCACCAGTTCGGCGAAGGCCCACCACAGCATCCGCGGGGCGTACGTGCCGCCGAGTTCGGCCGGCAGGTCAAGCCGCCAGTACTCGGCGTCCATGAAGGTCTGGTACGCGCGGCGGAAGTCGTCGGGGATGTGGACCTCGTACCGGTCCGGGTCGTACACCGGCGGGTTGCGGTCACCGGTGATCGCACTGGCGGCCAGCTCCTCCCTGACCAGCCGGTCGGCCTCGGTGAGGATGCCCCGGGCGGTCTCCTCGTCGAGGTCGGCGAACGGCCCCTGGCCGAGCACCGGGTGCCGACCGTCCTCACCGGCACCGAACACCTCGAAGAGGTTGAACTCCAGGTCGCGCAGGTTGCTGCGGTAGTGCTGCATGGCGCCCACCTCCATCGAACGCCACTATATTACCGCGTGGTAACTTACGCCGCCCCCCCCGCACGGCGACCACCCTGCGCCACCACCGGGTGACCGTCGGCCGGCCTCCGTAACCCCGTCGGGGACCTCTCGTTTCACCCGGTGACACCGTCGGCTGGGCAACCGCAGGACGAGGGGGTGAGGCCCGTGCCCGGCAACCTGCTCGACACCCTCCAGGGCGCGCTCCGGGACCACCTGGCCCGGCGCCGCTACGTCGGCCGGCACCGGGCCGACCAGCGGGTGCGGTACGTGGCGTCCGTGCCCGTGCGCTCCACGGCGGCACCCCGCACCGCCGCGGCGCCCGGAGCGCCCGGGGAGTCACCTCCGACCCCCGTGGCGGCACCGCGGACCCCGCTGGCGGCTCCGTACACACCGGCCGCGACGCCGCACACTCCGCTGACGACACCCCGTCCGCCCGTGGGGGCGGAGCGGAGCTCAGCCACCGACGACCGACTCCGGCCGGTCGTCGAATTCCCAGCTGGGTGACGGGGTACGCGCCTCCGAGCCGGCGTACTCCATCAGCACCAGCGCGATGTCGTCGTCCAGGCGGCCACGCACCCACTCCACCACCGCCGCCTCCAGCGAGGCCAGTCCGTGGTCGACCCGGCCGTGGCCGAGCAGCTTCCAGGCCCGCTCGGCGATCGGGAAGAACTCGCCGTCGCGCCGCGCCTCCACCATGCCGTCGGTGAACAGCAGCACCCGGTCGGCCGGCTCCAGCCGCTCGACCCGTGGTGTCACCGACGGCATGAACCCCAGCGGCGGGGCGGTCGCCGGTGGTTCCAGCACGGACACCCGGCCGCGGCGCAGCAGCAGCGGCGCCGGGTGTCCGCAGTTGACGATGGTGAGCAGGCCGCCGCGCTCCTCCAGCAGCACGGCGGTCACGAAGTCCTCCTCGTTGACCGAGCGCGCCACCGTCCGGTCCAGGTCGGCCACCACCTGCGCGAGGTCCGGCCGTTCGAACGCCACGTGCCGATAGGAGCCGAGCACGATCGAGGCCAACCGCACCGCTTCCAGGCCCTTGCCACGGACGTCCCCGATGATCACGCGTACGCCGTAGGGGGTGTCGAGCGCCTCGTACAGGTCGCCACCGATGTCGGCGGCGGCGGTCGCCGACACGTACCGGCCCGCCACCGTGAGGCCGCCGAGCCGGTCGGCCAGCGGCCGCAGCACCGCCTGCTGCGCCACCGTGGCGAGCTTGGCCAGCTCGGCGATCCGCTCGGCCTGCCGCTCCCGCAGCACGGCCACCACCGTCGCGATCCCCGTCGAGAACGCGACACCGAACAGGTTGATCCAGATCGGCAAGGTGAACTGCGGCGTGCCGGCCGCCAGGGCCGCCGCGACCGCGAGCGCCCCCACTCCCACCGCCAGCACCAGCCGCCAGGTCGCGAACACCGCCGCCAACAGCGGGACCGCGGCGAACAACCCGATGTACGCGGGGGCGCGACCGTCAGCCACCTCCACCGCCGCGATGAGGGCGAGGAGCGCCAACGCCGACCCGACCCCGGCCCGGGCCATCGGGCTGAGCGGGCGGCGACGGCGGCCGGCGAACAGAGGGAGTCTCATGGCTATGGGCAAGCATGCCGGATCTTCGGCCGTCCCGTGGGGTCGGTCCCGCACCGTGGTCGGGAAGTGCCCGCGCGGTGGAGCAATACTGACCGGACGGCCCCGGACCGTCGGCTCGGGGCGAGGTGACAGGCGTCCCCGGGCCACCGGGTGACCGGACGATCGGGTGGACGCCGTGTGCGACCGGCCACCGCCCACTGGATCGGGTGGGCCGGGCTTCGTGGAACTGGAGCGGGTGACGGGAATCGAACCCGCATTGTCAGCTTGGGAAGCTGATGTTCTGCCATTGAACTACACCCGCGGGTCGTTCTTACTTTACCTGCCCGGCCACCGCGGCACACAACTGACCCGCCCGGTCACCGGCCGGATCCGGCGCGTGCCAGACCTCGTACCGCGGTCCGGGACGGGCCACCATGGCCACCTCGATGCGCAGCTCGAACAGCCGCCACCCCGCGTCGGGCGAGGCGTGGAACAGCCGCGCCAGCCGACCCACCGTGCGGCGCTCCAGCACCGGAAGTGCGCGGCCGGCCAGGTAGGCCTCGTCGTGGCAGTGGTCGCCGGGGAGGCTGTGCAGCGCGTACCGCCCGTCCCGCTCCAGGTCGCGCCGCTTGGGCGAAGGCATGAGGAAGCAGAACAGCCCGCCGTCGCTGATCACCGGCATGACCGGGTGGACGCGGGGACCGCCGTCGGGGCGGACGGTCGCCAGGTAGCCGAACCCGGGCCCGCCCGGCGGTGCGAGCAGGGCGCGGACCGTCGAGGCGAGCCGGGGCGCGCTGGCGACGAACTGGGACCAGGTGGCCATGCCGGCAGTCTATCGTACGTGTGTACGAAACACCATCCCATTGCGACAGTTTCCCGGTGACGGCCCGGCCACGGTGACCGGACCAACTCGGCCGGGCACCGGCACGCCCCGGTCCGGTCCACCGCGCGGCCAGGGGCCCTCCCGGTACCTGCATCCGCTCCGACGGGCCGGTAGGCTCGCTGCGTGCTCCTCTCCGATCGGGACCTGCGGGCGGTGCTGAACTCCGGCAGCCTGCGGATCGAGCCGTTCGAGCCGGAGCTCATCCAGCCCTCCAGCATCGACGTCCGGCTGGATCGGAACTTCCGGATCTTCAACAACCACCTCTACACCCACATCGACCCGGCCGAACGGCAGGACGACCTGACCACGCTGCTGGAGGTACCGGACGGGGAGCCCTTCGTCCTGCACCCGGGCGAGTTCGTGCTCGCCTCCACGCTGGAGGTGATCACCCTCGACGCCAGCCTGGCCGCCCGGATCGAGGGGAAGAGTTCGCTCGGCCGGCTGGGCCTGCTCACCCACTCCACCGCCGGCTTCATCGACCCTGGGTTCTCCGGCCACGTCACGCTGGAGCTGTCCAACGTCTCCACCCTGCCGATCCGGCTGTGGCCCGGGATGAAGATCGGCCAGCTGTGCATCTTCCGGCTCTCGTCGCCGGCCGTCCACCCGTACGGGTCGTCCGTCTACGGCTCCCGCTACCAGAACCAGCGCGGACCCACCCCGAGCCGCGCCTGGCAGGCCTGGCGGGTCTGGCCGACCCGCTGACCGGCCCCGACCCACGGCACCGGGTCCGCCCGGCGCCCCTCCCTGCGGCCGGTGACGCCCCGGAGACGACGAGCCCGCCCGACCGGGTGGCCGGGCGGGCGTACGCCGTCTGCTAGGGCCGACCGTAGCTGTGGATCGGACCGGGAGCGTCGATGCTGCGCATCTTCACCGGGACCCCCGGTTGGGACGCGTCCACGATCCAGCCGCCACCCACGTAGATCGCCACGTGGCTGAGGTCCCCGTAGTAGAAGACGAGGTCACCGGGGCGTAGCTCGCTGCGGTTGACGTACCGGGTGACGTTGCGCTGCTGCGCGGCGTTGTGCGGCAGCGACACCCCGGCCTGGCCCCAGGCCGCCATGGTCAGCCCGGAGCAGTCGTAGCTGTCCGGACCGGCCGAGCCCCACACGTACGGCTTGCCGATCTGCTCGCAGGCGAACTGGGCGGCCTTGCTGCCCGGTCCGCCGTCGTACTCGGCGGGGCAGGCCGCCGGGCGCAGGTTGCCGGTGGCGTTGGTCGTCCCGTACGCCCGGATCCGCAGCGCCTGCAGCCGCTCGATCTCGGCGTCGATCTCGGCGGCGCGGGCCTGCAGCTCCGCCTCCCGCTCGGCCAGTTCCTGGACCAGGCGGTCCAGTTCGGCCTTCTCCGCCTCGTACTCCTCCTTGGTCTCGACCAGCTTGGCCACCTGCCGCTGCCGTGCCTGGGCGACCTGGTCCAGCAGCGCCATCCGCCCGGTGAGCATGTACGGCGAGTCGCTGGTCAGCAGTGCGTGGAACGGCGAGATGTTGCCGCCGCTCTTGTACGCGATGACCGTCATCTCGGAGACCTCGGCCATGGCGAGGTCCACTTTGAGCTGCAGCGGAACGATCTTCTCGGCCAGCCTGTCGGCCTTCCGCCGGAGATCCTTCAGCTCTTCCCGGGTGGCGTTGTGCTGCTCGATGATCGGGGCCAGCTGGCGCCACGCCTGGTCGATCTCGGCCTCGATCTCCTGCGGGGTGGGCTGGGCGTGTGCGGGGCTGACGGGCCAGGCGAGCGGGGCGATGAGCACCGCCGCCACCGCGGCGACGAACCCCGCGAGCAGACGCCACGGTCGCCGACCGCCCAAGCGGCGGTCGAATGGAACGTTCCTGTGCCTGTGGAAGACCCCGTGTCCGTCCCGGCTACCGAAACGGACCGGGCCGGTATGGCCTGACACCGGCTGTTTCTCTCCTTCTTCCACTGCCGCCTGCCGGGTTAGCTGACGGGTTCGGGCGGGAAGCTCGCCCTACCGCGCATCGCGCGGATTCACCCCAAAGGTGGGGGTCCCCGGCTCACCGAAGTGATTCGGCGGTGCCGGTCGGGGCCGCCCCTCGGCGACCTGACGCCGGCCGGCGACAGTCGAGCCTACGAGTGATCCGTCGATCCGGTCAAGCCGGCGACAATGTCGCGCGTGTCGCACCGGCGCACGGTGACCCCACGGTGACACGGGGCGTCGCGTACGGTCGCGACCGGTCCGCCCGGTCAGGACGACGACTCCGCCTCCGGATCCGCCGCGGAGTCGCGTCGGGTGGCGCGCAGCAGGACGGTGGCCACGTCGACCACCTCCACCGACTCGTCCGCCTCGCCGGCGGCCTGCTTGGCGGTCAGCCCGTCGCTGAGCATGGTGGCGCAGAACGGGCAGCCCACCGCGACCGTGCGGGCACCGGTGGCCACCGCCTCCTCCACCCGCTCGGCGTTGATCCGCTTGCCGATCCGCTCCTCCATCCACATGCGCGCACCGCCGGCGCCGCAGCAGAACGACGTCTCCCGGCTGCGCGGCATCTCGGTGAGCGTGCCGACCGCACCGAGCAGCTCCCGCGGCGGGCTGAAGATCCGGTTGTGCCGGCCCAGGTAGCAGGGGTCGTGCCAGGTGATGCCACCGTCGACCGGGGTGACCGGCGTCAGCCGCCCCTCCGCGACCAGCTGGCTGAGCAGCTGGGTGTGGTGGATCACCCGGTAGTGACCGCCGAGCTGCCCGTACTCGTTGGCCAGGGTGTTGAAGCAGTGCGGGCAGGTGGCGACGATGGTCCGCTGCTCGGGCGGCCGGTCGCCGAACGCCTCGTTGAGCGTCTCGACGTTCTGCTGGGCCAGCATCTGGAAGACGAACTCGTTGCCGAGCCGCCGCGCCGGATCGCCGGTGCAGGTCTCGCCCTCGCCGAGCACCGCGAACTTCACCCCGGCCTCGTGCAGCAGGGTCGCCACCGCCCGGGTGGTGCGCTTTGCCCGGTCGTCGAACGCGCCGGCGCAGCCGACCCAGAACAGGTACTCGAAGTCGTCGACCTCGCCGACCCGCGGCACCGGGAAGTCGAGGCCCTTGGTCCAGTCCTCCCGGCTGGACGGTGACGCCCCCCACGGGTTGCCCCGGTTCTCCAGGTTGCGCAGCATCGCGCCGGCCTCCGCCGGGAAGCTCGCCTCGATGAGCACCTGGTGCCGGCGCATGTCGACGATGTGGTCGACGTGCTCGATGTCGACCGGGCACTGCTCCACGCACGCCCCGCAGGTGGTGCAGGACCACAGGGCGTCCGGGTCGATGACCCCGCCCTCCTCGGCGGTGCCGACCAGCGGCCGCTCCGCCTCCGCCAGCGCCGCCGCCGGCACCGTGGCGAGCTGCTCCGGGGTGGCCTTCTCCTCGCCGTCGGGCCCGCGCCCGCCGCCGGCGAGCAGGTAGGGCGCCTTGGCGTACGCGTGGTCGCGCAGGCTCAGGATGACGAGCTTCGGCGAGAGGGGCTTGGCGGTCTGCCAGGCCGGGCACTGGTCCTGGCAGCGCCCGCACTCGGTGCAGGTGGTGAAGTCGAGCAGGCCCTTCCAGCTGAACTGCTCCACCGCCCCGACGCCGAACTGGTCGGTCTCCGGGTCGGCCTCCTCGAAGTCCAGCGGCTTGCCGCGGGACATCATCGGCCGCAACGCCCCGAGCGCCGGCTCCGGCCCGCCCGAGCGCTTGAAGAAGATGTTCGGGAACGCGGTGAACCGGTGCCAGGCCACGCCCATGGTGACGTTGAGCGAGATCACGATCACCCAGGCCATGGAGACCAGGATCTTCACCAGCGCGACGATGCTGACCACGTCGGCGTTGGCCGGCATGACCCCGCCCAGCAGGTGGCTGACCGGTGCCGCCCACACCGGGTAGGGCAGGTCGCCCATGGCCGCCTTGGTGCCGCGGATCAGCAGACCCAGCGTCAGCACCGCCAGGATCGTGTACTCGACGTAGTACGCCTGCCAGGCGGTGGAGCCGGCGAACCGGGACCGCCGACCGCGGCGCGGCAGATTCCGCAGCCGGACGCCGATGAGCACCACGATGGCGACCAGCCCGGCCACGCTGAGCAGCTCGGTCACCAGGCCGTAGACGGCGGTCCGCTCGATCAGCGGCAGGCTGCCGTGCGGGTCCACCACCTCCACGTACGCCGCCAGCACGAGCACCGACAGCAGGATGAACCCGACCATCACGAACCAGTGCGCGGCGCCGACCAGCGACCACTTCAGCATCCGGGTGTGGCCGACGATCTCCCGCAGCATGGTGCCGAAGCGGCGTCCCTTGCCGGTGAACCGCTCCGGATCGGGCTGGCCGAGCCGGACGACCGCCACCATCCGGCTCACCGCGCGCACCGCGAGCACCAGGGCGGCGACGGTGACGACCGCCGCCACCCCGGTCGTGATCAACTGTGTGGCACCCATCCCCGGTCCTCCCCGTCCATCATCCGCCGGTCGGGTGGGCGCCTGCGCAGGTCAGGGCGGCCATCCACACTGTGGACAAGACCTGTGGATAACTACACCGACGTAGTTCGCACCGGTGTCGTCCACCGGTGCCGGTGACGGGGACCATGGCGGCCGGTCGCCTCACCGCCACCGGGACAGGAGCGCCAGCCCGCCCAGCATCAGCCCGAATGCGACGGCGATGTTCCAGTTGGCCCAGCTCTCCACCGGGAGCAGCTGCTCGGAGAGGTAGTAGACGACCAGCCAGGTGAGGCCGGCGATGAGCAGCACCACCGCGGTCACCGGTACCCACCGCGGGCTCGGCCGGCGACGCGCCGTCTCGGCGGTCGGCCTGATCTCGACCGGCGGCGTGTAGACCTTCTTCTTGCGGACGTGTGACTTCGGCACGGTCTCTCCCGCGGGGGCCGCTGGTGGCTACAACTCAACTTTTCTCGATAGCGTAGTCAACGACGGCGGCAGGGGCGAGCCCGGGCGGCGTACCCTCGATGCGCCGGCGGCCTGCGCCGGACCGGAGGGACGCCTCAAGGGTGGAGGTGGAGATGAGGGGGAACCACCCTCGACCACCCGCCACGGGGACGGGGCCGCGGTGGCTCCGGTCGCTGGGGGACCGGATTCCACCGGCGCGCGCACCGTGGCGGCGCCCGGGCGCGCCCACGGGCCGCCGGCGCGGCTGGGCGCTGGGTGTGCCGGTGATCACCCTCGCGGCCGGTCTGCTGTTCACCACCAGCGCCACCACCGCCGACGGCGTACCGCTGCGGGAGGACCGGCGCCTGGAACTCACCGAGCTGATCCTGGAGCGGCAGGAGCGGGTCGAGCGCTCACAGGCGCACGCGGTCGAGCTCCGCCGCCAGGTCGACGCGCTCACCGCTGCCCTGGCCGGAGCCGACGTGCCGGTGGAGGAGGAGCGGATCCGGGCCGACAGCTACCGGGCGGCCGCCGGCTTCACCGAGGTACGCGGACCGGGGGTCACCGTGGTGCTCGACGACGCCTGGCGACCCGATGCCGTCCGGCCCGACGGTGTCGACCCCGATGACCTGCTCGTCCACCAGGAGGACATGCAGGCGGTGGTGAACGCGCTGTGGGCCGGCGGCGCGGAGGCGGTCGCGGTCATGGGGGTGCGGATCATCTCCACCAGCGCGGTGATCTGCGTGGGACCGGTCCTGCTGCTCCACGGCCGCCCGTACTCCCCGCCGTACGTCGTCACCGCGATCGGCGATCCGGACGAGCTGCTGGCCGCCCTCGACCGCTCGCCCGGTGTTCAGCTGTACCGGGAGGCCGCCGAGGCGTACGGCCTCGGCTACCGGGAGACGGTGGAAGAGGAGGTCACCGTGCCCGCATTCGACCAGACCAGCACCGTACGCCTGGGGCAGGTGCCGAGATGATCCGGGACGTGGACAGCGACGGCGCCCGGCCGCCCGGGCAGCCCGACCTCGACGAGACCACGGTGCTGCGCCTGCCCGAGCCGCCGAGCCTGGAGCCCGACGCCACCGCGGTCATCTCCGTCGTGGACGCCGACGCGCCCACCGCCGGGGCGTCCACCGGGGCGACGTCCGCGACGACCCCGACCGACGCGACCGCGGTGATCTCTGCGATCCCCGCCTCGGCCGCCCCGATGCACGACGGCGCCCCGGCGCCGGCGGACGCCACCAGCCTGCTCGGGGCGGTGCCCCCGGCGCCGGAGCCCGACGACGAACCACTGCCCCCGCCCCCGCCACCGCGCCGCGGCGAGGTGGTCGTGCCCCTGCGGGCGGTACGCACCCGGGGCGGCGGCTACCGCAGCGTCCACTCGGCGATGACCCGCACGACGGTCGGCACGGTGGTGCGGGCGGTCGCCCGCGGCGTCGGCGAGCTGCTCATCACCGTCGGCGCGATCGTGCTGCTGCTGGCCGCGTACGAGGTGTGGGGCAAGCCGGCGCTCGTCGCCGAGCAGCAGCACCGGCTGGAGGAGGAGCTGCTGGCGAGCTGGGGGATCGATCCGACCGGCGACCTGGTGGTGCCGGACGGCGTCCCGCGCGGCGGTGAGGATGACGAGGAGGACGAGGGCGAGCAGGCCGCACCCCAACCGCTCGCTCCGCCGCCGGGGCACGCGATCGCCCGGCTGTACATCCCCAAGCTCGGCAAGTACTGGGTGGTGGTGGAGGGCGTCGAACTCGACGACATCGCGTGGGCGCCCGGCCACTACCCGCACAGCGCCATGCCCGGGCAGATCGGCAACTTCGCGGTCGCCGGGCACCGGAACCTCGCGACGTTCTGGGACCTGGACAGGGTGCTCCCGGGTGACGTGATCGTGGTGGAGACCCGCGACACCTGGTACGTCTACCGGGTCTACCGCAACTACATCGTGCTTCCCACCTCGTGGGAGGTGGTGGCGCCGGTGCCGGGTCAGCCGGGGGCCACCCCCACCCGGGCACTGCTGACCCTGACCACCTGCAACCCCAAGTGGGACGACTACGAGCGGCTCATCGTCCACGCCGAGCTGGTCGACCAGCAGCCGCGGTCGGCCGGTAGGCCCGCGGTGCTGGGCGGACTGGGCGCCTAGAGGAGGCGGAGATGTACGCGTGGATCTGGCGTCACCTGCCGTTCGGCCTGCCCGGCAAGATCATCGGCTCGCTGCTGCTGATCGCCGCCGCGGTGTCGCTGCTGTGGTTCTGGATCTTCCCGGCGACCGCGCAGTGGGTGGACCGCGTCCTGCTGCCGTTCGACCAGTCCACGATCGAGACCGAGTGGACCGACCCCGGGGTGAACCCGGCCCCGAACCCCGGCGTCGGCCCCGGCGTCCCCCCCGACCGGTGATCGCGGTGCGCCGGATCCTGGTCGTCGACAACTACGACTCGTTCGTCTACAACCTCGTGCAGTACCTCGGCCAGCTCGGCGCCGAGTGCGAGGTCCGTCGCAACGACGAGGTGACGGTGGACGAGGTGGGGCGGCTGGGCGTCGCCGGGGTGCTGCTGTCCCCCGGTCCCGGCACGCCGGAGCGGGCCGGGGTGTGCCTGCCGCTGGTGGAGCGGTACGCCGGTCGGCTGCCCATCTTCGGGGTGTGCCTCGGCCACCAGGTGATCGCCCACGCGTACGGCGCGACCGTCACCCACGCGCCGGAGCCGCGGCACGGCAAGACCTCCCTGGTCACCCACACCGGTGTCGGGGTGCTGGCCGGACTGCCGGACCCGTTCACCGCCATCCGCTACCACTCCCTGGCGGTACGCGAAAAGACGCTCCCGGACGAGATCGAGGTCACCGCGCGGACCGTCGACACCGACGACCGGGTGGTGATGGCGCTGCGGCACCGCACCCTGCCGCTGGAGGGGGTGCAGTTCCACCCCGAGTCGGTGCTCACCCAGGGCGGCCACCTCATGCTCGCCAACTGGCTGGCGGTCTGCGGCATACCGGAGGCGCGGCGGGTGGCACCGGCGTTGGCGGACGAGGTGGAGCGTCGGCGTCGGGCCGCGTTCACCACGGTGGGCTGACGCCGCCGCGGTGGCTTCGGTCACCGCGGCGGACCGCGGTCACCACGGCGGGCCGACCGGGGCCGGTGGCTGGGGCGTCGGGCTGACCGAGGCGGCCGCCCGGGGTGGCGCCGCGGGCACCAGCTCCGGCCAGAGGGTCGCCGTCCGGTGGTACCCGGCGGCCAGCCGCTGCACGGCCCGCCGGTGCCGCTCGGCGTGCACGGCCGCCAGGTACGCCCACCCGGGCGTACCCGGCGGTGGCGGCGGTGTGGTCACCTCGGCCACCTGCCGGGCGAGCATCCGGCCCAGCCGGGTCCGGTCGGGTTCGCGCAACTCGCGGTTGCGCGCCAGGAAGTGGCGGACCGCCAGCGCCAGCTCGTCGTCGAGCGCAGCGAGATCCAGGGTCGCCGCCCATCCGGCGAGTCCGGGCGGCATCGCCGGCACCCAGCCCCACGACTCGACGTCCCGCTCGTGGATGACGATGGTGCCGGCGGCGTGGTCACCGACCCGCTTGCTCACCGGGCTGCTCATCATCGAGACCAGGCTGAGGACCAGGCCGCCCAGCGGGAACACCACGGCGGGGAACTCCACCGCCACCCCGACCAGGGTGCGGGTCAACGCGTGCCGGAACCCGATCGGCCCACCGTCGTCGCGGACCACCCGCAGACCGAGCACCAGCTTGCCGATGGTGCGCCCGCGCGTCACGGTGAGCGTGAGGGTCGGGTAGCCGACCAGCACGACCACGGTCATGACGATGAAGATCGCCTCGACCAACGCCGCGTCCGGCCTGACCAGGCCCGTCATGGACAGGGCGACGAGCACGAGCGGCCACAGCGACGACAAGATCGCGTAGATGATCACCTGGACGATCAGGTCCAGCAACAGGGCGAGCGCCCGGGACCCGGCCCGCGCGATCCGGATGTCCAGGATGACCGCGTCACCGGTGACGATGGGCGCCACCCCGGCCGCGGTCCTCGACAGGGTGGCCGGTGGCGTCACCGGGACGCGTCGGTTGGTCACCCCCCGATGATGGCACCCGCGTGCCGGCGCCGCCGCCCGTGCACACGGTCCGACCGGGCGGCGACCACGGACCCGGTGGCCGGAAGCGGGTACGCTGCCGCCAGGGTGGCGCCACCGCCTGCGGGCGCCGCCACGTTCACGCCCGGGGAGACCAGGTGGACCTCGACGCGTTCGTCACCGCCCACCGTGCCGAGTGGGACCGGCTGCGCTACCTGGCCAGCCGGCACCGGGGGAGCCTGACGCCGGCCGAAGTGGACGAGATAGTGGCCCTCTACCACCGCGCCGCCACCCACCTGTCCCAGGTCCGCAGCAACGCCCCGGACCCGGCGTTGCTGGCGTGGCTGTCCCGGCTGGTGCTGCGGGCGCGCGCCGCGCTCAGCCCGTCGCCCGGGTTCCGGCTCGCCGGGGTGGCCCGGTTCTTCCTGCACAGCTTCCCGCTGGAGGTCTACCGCGCCGCCGGGTGGTGGATCGGGGTCACGGTGGCCTTCTGCACCATGACCGGGATCCGGATGGCGGTGGTCGCCGAGAACCCGGAGGACTTCGCCCCGCCGGGCTACATCCGGGAGATCGTCGACGAGCTGTTCGAGGCCTACTACTCGACCTACGCGCCGGAGAACTTCGCCCTGCTGGTGTGGGTCAACAACGCCTGGATCGCGGCGGTGTGCCTGGCGGGCGGCGTGGCGATCCTCCCGGTGCTGCTCGTGCTGTGGGCCAACATCGACAACGCCGGCACCCTCGGCGGCTTCATGGTCGCGTACGGCCGGGGGGACGTCTTCTTCGGGCTCGTCCTCATCCACGGCCTGCTGGAGCTGACCGCGGTCTTCATCGCCGCCGGGGTCGGGCTGCGGATCGCGTGGGCGTGGATCGCACCCGGGCCGGACCGCACCCGCGGGCAGGCGCTGGCCACCGCCGCCCGCTCCGGCATGGTGGTGGCGCTCGGTCTGGCGGTGGTACTGCTGATCAGCGGCCTCGTCGAGGCGTTCGTCACGCCGCAGCCGTGGCCGATCCCGGCCAAGCTCGCCATCGGCACGCTGCTCTGGCTGGCGTTCCTGGCCTACGTGGTCGTCTGCGGGCGGTTGGCGGTGCGCGCACGGCACAGCGCGGACCTGGACCCGCTGGACCGCGGGGCGACGGCACCGACGGTGTGAAGCCGACCGCGGATCACAGCTGTCCGGCGGCCTTCAGGTCGAGGTAGGCGTCGGCCACCGCGCTGGCGAAGTGCTCCGGCAGGGCTTCCACCACGTGCACGCCGTGCCGGGTCAGCGCCGTACGGACCCGGTGCAGGGTCACGCGCTCCCGCTCGGCCGCCGCCGCGGTGTAGATCGCGTCCAGGCTCCCCCGCGCCACGGCGAGCGCGTCCAACGCGGGGTCCTGCACCGCGGCGACCATCACCCGGTGCCGGGCGATCAGCCGCGGCAGCACCGGCAGCAGGCCCTCCCCGAGCGCGCCCGGCTCCAGCGCGGTGAACAGCACCACGAGGGCGCGCCGCCGCACCCTGCGCAGCACCTCGGAGGTCACCTGGCCGAAGTCGGTCTCGGTGAGCACCGGCTCGAGCGTGGCGACGGCCTCGGTCAGCCGGGGCAGGTGGGAGCGGTGGGCGACCGTGGGGACACTGGCGCGTACCGCCGCGTCGACCGCCAGCAGGTCCACCTGGTCGCCGGCGTGGACGGCCAGCGTGGACAGCAGCAGCGCGGCGTCGATCGCGGAGTCCATCCGCGGCTCGTCACCGACCCGCACCGCGCTGGTGCGGCCGGCGTCCAGCACGCACACCACCCGGCGGTCCCGCTCCGGCCGCCACGTCTTCACCACCACGTGCTCGGCGCGGGCGGTGGCCCGCCAGTCGATGGAGCGGATGTCGTCGCCGACCACGTATTCGCGCAGCGCATCGAACTCGCTGCCCTGCCCACGCCCGCGGACCGCCACCTTGCCCTCGACGGCCCGCAGCCGCGCCAGCTTCTCCGGCAGCAGGCGGCGCGACGGGAAGGGCGGAAGCACCCGCAGCCGCCACGGCGGGGTCAGCCGGCGGGCCTGGCGTCGGGTGGTCTGCCGGTACGCCAGCCCGAGCGGCCCGAGCGACCGCACCGTGACCCGGTGGGCCGGCCGGTCCCCGCGCCGGGTGGGGTGCAGCTCGGTGACCAGCTCCAGGCTCTCCCCCGGCGCCAGGTCGATGGCGTGGGCGCGGCCGTCGACGGCGGTGTCCCCGGCCGGACGCGCACCGGCCGACGGCACCCACGCGTCGCGGACCAGCCCGCGGACCGGACGCGGTCCGTGGTTGGTGACGGTGAGGCGGACGGTCGCGCGCTCGCCGGCCCGGACCTTGCGGTCACCGTCACGCGCGAACGTCAGCTCACCCACCGCGCCGGCGAGAAGCAGGTCCAGCGACACCAGGACGGCGACCAGCGCCACCGCACCGAGCAGCCACGGCCACGGGTTCGACAGGAACAGGGCGGGCAGGCCGGCCACGGCCAGCAGCCCCGCGGTACGGAGCGTCACCACCGCCGGTCACCGGGGCGCGGGCACCGTGGCGAGCAGGGACTCCAGCACCGCGTCGGCGGTGGTGCCCTCCAGTTCCGCCTCGTGGCGCAGCCGGATCCGGTGCCGCAGGGTGGGCAGCGCCACCATCTTGACGTCGTCGGGGGTGACGTGGTCGCGGCCGGACAGCCACGCCCACGCCTTGGAGGCGGCCAGCAGCGCGGTCGCCCCCCGCGGCGAGACCCCCAGCTCCACCGACGGCGCGGTCCGGGTGGCGCGGCACAGGTCCACGATGTACGCGAGCACCACGTCGGCGACCTGCACCCGGCCGACCGCCCGACGCGCGGCGGCCAGGTCGGAGGCCCCGGCGACCGGGCGCAGCCCGGCGGCCTCCAGATCCCGCGGGTCGAAGCCGTTGTGGTGGGCGTACAGGATGCGGTACTCGTCGTCCCGACTGGGTAGCGGGACGTCCAGCTTGAACAGGAACCGGTCGAGCTGGGCCTCCGGCAGCGGGTAGGTCCCCTCGTACTCGATCGGGTTCTGGGTGGCGGCCACCAGGAACGGATCCGGCAACGGTCGGGCGGTGCCCTCCACCGTGACCTGCCGCTCCTCCATCACCTCCAGCAGCGCCGACTGGGTCTTCGGCGGCGTCCGGTTGATCTCGTCGGCCAGCAGCAGGTTGGTGAAGACCGGCCCCTCGCGGAACTCGAACGCCGCGGTGCGCGTGTCGTAGATCAGCGAGCCGGTGATGTCACCCGGCATCAGGTCCGGGGTGAACTGCACCCGCCGCGTCTCCAGCGACAGGGCGGCCGCGACGGCGCGGATGAGCAGGGTCTTGGCCACCCCGGGTACGCCCTCCAGCAGCACGTGGCCGCGGCACAGCAGCGCCAGCACCAGGCCGCTCACCACCGATTCCTGGCCGACCACGGCCTTGGCGATCTCCTGCCGGAGCCGGCCGAGCGCCTCCCGGGCCGCCGACTCGTCGTCCGCCCCACCGGCACCACCGGTCGGGGCGGGGGTGGCGGATGTGTCCGTCGCACCGGTCTGGTCGGGCACGACCGGCCCGGCGGCGGTGGACGGGTTGTCCACGGTGTCGGTCACGCAGTATCTCCTCCGCTTCGTGGTCGGATCCCGGTGACGGTCTCGACCAGACTGTCCAGCGCCGCGACGACCTCGGCGACGTCGCGGTCCTTTTCTGGTGGTGGCCCGTACAGCACGTCGTGCACCATGTCGGCCGGCCACCCGGTGCGTTCGGCCACCGCGGCGACCACCCGCCCGGGGTCCGGTGGCGGGCTCGACGCCAGTCCCAGCGCGGGCGCCATCCGCCGGACCGCCGCTTCCCGCAGGACGGTGACGACCCCACCCCGGTCCCGGGCGGTCCGGTACAGACGGCCGCGGCCGACAACGGTCTCCGACGCGGGCACGACCACCGGCAGCGGCTCCCCCACCGGCGGGCCGAGGCGGCGGCCCCGGGCCAGGGCGACCAGCACGGCCAGCAGCGCGGCCAGTGCCAGCCCCGCCACCGCCGCGGTCGGATAGCCCGCGAAGACGCCACTGAATCCGGACGCCTCCGGGCGGTACCGGTCCGGCGCCCGGATGTCCGGCCGCTCCGGCGGTCGCGGCGGCAGCGGCGTCTCGTCGAAGTCGACCTCGAGGCCGTCGGCCCAGATGACGCGGTGGTACGCGGACAACAGCTCCACCGCCAGGGTGGCGTTGCCGTGCTCGTCGATCCGTCGGTTGCGGAACGGGTCGCTGGCGCCGACCACCACCAGTTCGCCGGTGCCGGTCCGGACGAACACCAGGCCGCCGTCGTAGCACCGCCGGGTGCTCGGCGACGCGTACCTGCTGCGCAGGACGGTGGCGCGGCCGGCGGCGACCGCCTCCGGCACCGTGCACCCGGGCTCGACCGCCTTGGAGGCCCAGCGGCGGTCGGCCCGCTCCACCAGTGCCCACGCCAGATCGGCGTCGCTCGGCTCCACCATGACGACCCGGTGGTTCTCGCTCATCGCCTCCTCGGCCAGCACCCGCTCGGCCCGTCCGGAGCGCGGGATGAACACCACCGCCGGTGGGCCCTCGATCGCCAGCAGCGCGTCGCTGAGGCGGGTCACCCGCTGGATCTCCACCCCCTCGGCGGCCAGCAGTTCGGCCAGCCGGCTGGAACCGTCGGGTCCGGTCCCGATCGGGCTGAGGGCGTCGGCCCCGCGCGGATCCTCGCTCCAACGCGCGACCAGGGTCACCGTCACCAGGAGACCGAACACGATGAACGGCACCACCAGCCGGTACCAGCGTCGGCGGAGTCTCCCGCCGGGTGTGGAGGCCGGTGCCGGTGCGCCGTCCGCGCCGCCGGTCGGGGCGGCGTCGGCGGCCACCACTGCACCCGGTGCGGCGCTCATGCCGGAATCCTCTCCGACCGGTGGTGGCCGGTCGACCCGGCGCCGACCTTGCGGGCCGACAACGCGTGGCGGACCTGCGCGGCGTGCTCGCGCATCGCCTCGTCGTCGGCCGCGGTCGCCGGGGCGAGCGCGTACCAGATCCGGGAGAACCGGTCGCCCGCGGCCTGAAGCGGCGCCGCCACCGGCGGGTACGCGTGTCCCGCCGCCCGCGACAGCTCGGCCACCGTCCACCCGGGGCGGATGTCCACCACCTCGTGCACCACCAGCTCCCGCACGATCTCCCGCAGCCGCTCCCGCACCGCCTCGCGGTACCGGCCGGCGGCGGCCAGGTCGTCGGCGGTGAGGCCCGGCTCGGTGGCGAGCAGCTCAGGCAGGTCCTCCTCCGGCACGGTGGTCGTCACCGGTGGCGGTGGCTGCCGCCGACGGGACCAGCGCCACCTCGGCCAGCGCCACCGCAACCACCGCAGCCCCTGCCACCTGGGCCAGCGCCACCGCAGCCGCAGCCGTGACCACCGCCACCGGGGCCACAGCCGCCGCCAGCGCCACCGCCGTCGCGACCCGGCGCGCAGACGCGGCAACGGCAACGGCCACAGGTACCACAGCACCGCGACCAGCGTGGTGAGCAGCAGCAGGATCAGTCCGAGCAACGGCACGGGCACCACGTCGTCGACGCGGCCCATGAACTCGTGCCAGCCCCTCACGACCCGCTCCCCGATCCGGTCCTCACCAGCAGCGGGGTGGGGTCCTCGCCGCGGACCAGCGCGCGACGGAGGGCGATGTCCAAACCTTCGCTGCGGACCCGGGCCGCGACGTGGAGCACCGCGTCCAGACTCGCCAGCACCGGGTACGCGAGGGTGTTGACGGCCAGGAACACCGCCGAGAGCAGGAGCACGTCACCGCGGGTGTCCGGCGGGATGTAGAACAGCCCGATCAGCCAGAGCACACCTGTGCCCCACGCCAGCCGGACCAGGAACCAGCTCAGGTACGCCAGGGACCGCACCCGCAGGGCACGCATCCCGCCGCGGACCGACAGCCGGACCGACCGCAACAGCGCACGCCCGGGACCGAGCCGGTCGACCACCACCGCGGGGACGGCCAGGCCGACCAGTCCGTACACGACCGCCCACAGCATCAGGGTGACCGGGATGAGCAGAAAGTAGGACCACGGCCAGCCGTATCCGGTCAGGACCGCGAGCCCGCAGCCGAGGCCGGCGACCACGGCCACCACGGACACGGCCACCATCCGGTCGCGGACGCGCCACGGCGGGGCCGCCGGACCCAGGACGGCCCGCAGTGCGCCCACCGAGGCGGGCGCCCCGAGCAGCGCGATGACCACCGCCTCGGTGGCGAATCCGACCGCCACCAGCAGCATCCACTCCGCCCACCGGTCGTCCGCCGGCCAGTAGTGGATGTCGATCCCCAGGCGCTGCAGGCCGACGTCCGCCAGTCGCCGCAGCGGGTAGAGCGCCAGCTGTTCGGCCGCCGCCAGGACGAACCCCAGCCCGAGCATCACCGGTGCGCGCAGCCGCAGCAGCCCGACCGCGGAGTCGATGAGCTCACCGGTGGTGAGCGGCCGCAACGGCAGCACGTCCGGGTGTCCGGCCGGTTGCGCGCCGGCGTCGGGGCCGGCGCCGGCGCGCAGTGACGTCCCGCGCGGCGGGGGCATCACGACACCGTGACCGTGACCGGGTCCAGGGTCACCTGACGGCCGGTGCCGTTGACCGACTCCACCACGATGACGTAGGTCTCGCTGACGTCGTACTTGTGCTCCGCCGACCGGGCGGCCTCCGGGAACGTCTGCTCCGTGCCGTCACCCCAGCGGATCGTCACCCCGCCGTAGATGCCGTTGTCCCACTCCACCCGGACGGTCCGGTTGTCCGGGAGCAGCGTGACGGAGGCGGACAGCGGTGCGCCGTCCGGGTAGACGAAGATCTCCACCACGCTGTCGCGGGCAGCCTCCGTGCCGGGCTCCGGGCGCTGGCCGGCGACCGTGCCCACCTGCTCCCAGCTGGTCGGTTCGTCGCTGGCCTGGACCACCCGGCCCTGGAAGCCGAAGGCCGCCAGGCGTTCGAGCGCGGCGCTCTGCGACAGGTTCCTCACGTCGGGCACCTGCACCAGGTTTCCGCGCGAGACGAAGATCGTCACCGTCTGGCCCTCGGAGACCGGCTCGCCCGCCGGTGGCTCGGTCCGGATCACCTGGCCCTCCGGCTGGGCGCTGTCCTCCTCCTCGACCACCACCTCGAGCCCGTTGTCCTTCAGCGTCCGTTCCGCTGCCTCCCGGGCGAACCCGACCACGTTGGGCATGTCGAAGCTGTTCGGCCCGACGCACACGTCGTAGGTCACGACGGTGCCGGTCCGTACCGGGGCGCCGCCGGGCTGCGGGCTCTGTCCGACCACCTCGCCGACCGTGCAGTCGGAGCCGGTGATGGACTGCCCCCGCTGCGGCACAAGCTCCAGGTCGACGAGCGCCTGCCGGGCGGCCTCCTCGGTCAGGCCGGTGAGGTCGGGTACCTCCACCGTGTCGGTGCGGTTGGTGAGGATCAGACCCACGATCAGGGAGATCACCGCCAGCACGCCGAGCACCGCCAGCGCCACCATCACCCAGGTGGAGGCGCGGCGCCGGTCGTCGTACCGGCGGCCGCCGCCCTGCTCGGCGAGCAGCGCGGTCTCGGCCTGGCTGAGCACCGGGGTGGCGAGGACCGGCCGGCCGGCGGCCGCCCGCAGCAGGTCGGCACGCATCTCGGCGGCCGACTGGTAGCGGTTGGCCGGGTTCTTGGCCAGCGCCTTCATCACCACCGCGTCGATGTCCGGCCCGATCTCCGGGTTCAGCTGGGACACCAGCGGCGGGTCCTCCCGCACGTGCTGGTAGGCCACGGCCACCGGGCTGTCGCCGACGAACGGTGGCTGCCCGGTCAGCAGCTCGAACAGCACGCACCCGGTGGCGTACACGTCGGAGCGGGCGTCCACCTGC
Source organism: uncultured Micromonosporaceae bacterium (assembly GCA_964608245.1). Taxonomy (GTDB): domain Bacteria; phylum Actinomycetota; class Actinomycetes; order Mycobacteriales; family Micromonosporaceae; genus Natronosporangium. Next base: position 5,609 of record CAZSNW010000007.1, on the reverse strand, counting down.
TCGCCACGCGCCTGCTCCGGCGACAGGTACTGCGCGGTCCCGATCACCGCCGAGGTCTGGGTCATGGTGGTGGCCCCCGAGCCCAGGTCCCGGGCGATGCCGAAGTCCATCACCTTGACCTGGCCGCTGGGGGTGACCATGACGTTGCCGGGCTTGATGTCCCGGTGGATGATCCCGTGCCGGTGGCTGAACTCCAGCGCGGCGCAGATGTCCGCGGTGATCTCCAACGCCCGCCGCGGCTGCAACCGCCCCTCGGCGGCGAGCACCTCCTTCAACGTACGCCCGGCGACGTACTCCATGACGATGTACGGCAGCGGCTCGCCGTTGGGGCCGCGCTCCTCCCCGGTGTCGTAGATCGCGGCGATCGCCGGATGGTTGAGCGCGGCCGCGTTCTGCGCCTCCCGGCGGAACCGCATCTGGAAGGTGGTGTCGCGGGCCAGGTCGCTGCGCAACATCTTGATCGCCACGTCGCGGCCGAGCCGCAGGTCTCGCCCGCGGTGCACTTCGGCCATGCCGCCGTAACCGAGCAGCTCACCGAGCTGGTAGCGGCCACCCAACAGGCGGTTCGGGGCAGTCATGTCGTCGGTCGTCCTTCGAGGTACGCAACGGAGGTGAAGGTCGGGAGCAGGTCGGCGAGGTCCTCACCTTCGATCAGCAGCCGCGCCAGGTAGCCGCCCAGTCCGGCGCACAGCAGCACGGCGACCACCGTGAGGGCCACTGCGGTGACGACCGCTCCCGATGGCCGGTCCCGGGCCGGCACCGCGCGGGGCGGTGGGGTTTCCAGCCCGGTGGGGTACGGCGCCGGTCGGGCTGACACCGAGGCTACCCCGGCGCGGTAACCGGTTGGGGGGACGGCTGCGCCCGGGCCGCCCGTGCCGGTGACCCCGGCACCGTGTCCGGTGACCGGGGCGAAGGTCACGGCGGCCCAGCGGGCCGCGGCGGCGAAGGCCGCGGCCGACGGCCAGCGGTCGGCCGGGTCCTTGGCCAGCGCCCGCATGACCACGCCGGCCACCGCCTCCGGCACGTCGGGCGGCAGCGGTGGCGGAGGTTCCCGGCTGTGCCGCATCGCGATCTCCACCGCGGTGCCGCCGTCGAACGGCGGCCGGCCGGCCAGGCACTGGTAGGCGACGACCCCCAGCGAGTACACGTCCGAGGCGGGCAGCACGGTCTGGCCGGTCGCCTGCTCGGGCGACAGGTAGGTGGCGGTGCCCAGCACCATGCCGGCGGTGGTGAGGTGGCCGACCAGCTCGGAGCGGGCGATGCCGAAGTCGGTGAGGACCAGCGTGCCGTCGGGGCGCACCAGCAGGTTGCCGGGCTTGACGTCCCGGTGGATGACCCCGCGGTCGTGGGCGGCCTGCAGCGCGTCGGCGGCCTGCGCCACCAGCGCCATGGTGCGGCCGGCGGTCAGCCGCCCCACCCGCGCCAGCGTCGCCGACAGCGCCTCCCCGGTGACGTACTCCATCACCAGGAACGCGGTCGACTCGTCACTGTGGTAGTCGTAGACGTCCACCACGCCGGGGTGGTTGATGCTGGCCAGGGTGCGCGCCTCACCGAGGAACCGTTCGGCGAAACCCGGCTGCGACAGGTACGCCGGCAGCATCACCTTGACCGCGACGGTGCGCCCGAGCACCTCGTCGACCCCGCGCCACACCTCGCCCATCCCACCGGTGCCGATCCGTTCCTGCAACAGGTACCGGCCGGCCAGCCGGCTGCCCGGGGCGTACATCAGGAGCCTCCCAGGTCGGCCAGCACCGCCTGCATGACCTGCCCGGCGATCCGCGCCGCCTCGCTGCTGCCGCCGTCACCGGCGTTCTCCAGCAGCACCGCCACCGCGCTCACCGGTTCGCCGTCGGCGATGACGAACCCGATGAACCAGCCGTGCGGCGGCACACCCGGCGCGGTCTCCGCGGTGCCCGTCTTGCCGCCGACCTGGTACCCGGGGATGCGGGCGGCCTGGCCGGTGCCTCCCTCCACCACGCCGATCATCATGGCCCGCAGGTCGGCGGCGACGTCCGGGCCGACCGCCCGGCGCAGCTGCTGCGGACGGGCCTGGTAGACCGGGACCAGCTCCGCGTCCAGCAGCTGTTCGACGAGGTAGGGCCGCATCTGCACGCCGTCGTTGGCGATCGCGGCGGCGATCAGCGCCCCCTGCAGCGGGGTGATGCGCACGTTTGCCTGTCCGATGGACGACAACGCGACGGTGGGCGGGTCGTCCTCACCGTCGTCCCGGCGCATGTCGCCGGTCTCGCTGCTGGCCACCGGGATCCCGCCGCCGCCCAGCCGCCCGACGGTCAGGTCGGGGTCGCCGAAGCCGAAGTCGCGGGCGGTCGAGATGAGCGCGTCCGCCCCCAGGGTCACGCCCAGCTGCGCGTACCCGGTGTTGCAGGAGTCCCGCAGCGCCACCGCCAGCGTGACCTGCCGCTGCGGGCAGATCGACGGGTGCGCGTTGGGGATCACGTGGGTGGTCTGCGGCGGCTGGTAGGTGGGGCCGGCCGGGATCCGGGTCTCCGGCGTGTAGCCGCGCTGCAGGGCCGCCGCGGACACGATCACCTTGAACACCGAGCCGGGCGGGTAGGTCTCCGCCACCGCCCGGTTGAGCAGCGGCCGGTCCGGGTCGGCGTCCAGCGCGTCGTACGCCGCCTGCGCCTGCTGCGGGTCGTGGGAGGTGAGCGGGTTGGGGTCGAAGCTGGGCATCGACACCATCGCCTGGATGGCCCCGGTGCGCGGGTCGATCGCCACCACCGCGCCCCGGGTGGCGCCCACCCGGTTGTCCCGCAACTGCTCGTACGCGGTCTGCTGGGCCGGCCGGGACAGGGTGGTGAGCACGCTACCGCCGGGCGTCCGGGTGTTGGTGATCTTGTCCCACAGCCGGTCCAGCGCCTGGCTGCGGGCGGTGCCGGCCAGGAACGCGTTCTCGAACGCCTCGATGCCGGTGGGCGCGAGGTTGACCGGGCGGTAACCCACCACGTGCGCCCACCGCTCCGCCTCCGGGTAGAGGCGGCGGTACTTCAGCAGGCCGTCGGTCTCCTCGTTGGCGGTGGCCGGGGTGGCGTCCCGGCCGACCAGGATGTGGCCCCGCTCCCGCTGGTACTCGGCGATCTGCACCCGGGCGTTGTAGGGGCTCTCGCGGTACTCGTCGGCCTTGAAGAACTGCACCCAGGTGAGGTTGCCGAACAGCAGGCCGAACATGACCATGAGCACGACCGCGACCCGGCGCAGCGGCGCGTTCACCCCGCACCACCCCCTTCCGCACGCGGCGGCGCGCTGACCGGCGCCACCATCGGCCGACCCACCGGTCCGGCCGGCGGGGTCGGTTGACGGGCGGTGTCGGAGATCCGGATGAGGATGGCGACCAGCAGCCAGTTGGACGCCAGCGCCGACCCGCCGGCCGACATGAAGGGGGTGGTGAGCCCGGTGAGCGGGATCAGACCGCCCACCCCGCCGAGGATGGTGAAGACCTGCAGGCCCAGGCTGAACGCCAACCCGCCGGCGAGCAGCTTGCCGAACGAGTCACGCACCATCAGGCCGGCCTTGAAGCCGCGCATGACCAGCACCAGGTAGACCACCAGCAGCGTGGTCAGCCCGAACAGGCCGATCTCCTCACCGAGACCGGCGAAGATGAAGTCGTTGCGCACCTCCGGCACCTGGCCCGGCTGGCCCCCGCCCGGTCCGGTGCCGAACAGGCCGCCGGTGCCCAACCCCAGCAGCCCCTGCACCGGCTGGTGGCCCAGGTCGAACGGGTCGGAGAACGGGTCCCGCCAGATGTCCACCCGGCGTACGTAGTTGGAGAAGGGCCCGCCGAGCACGCCGCCCAGCAGGTACGCCACGGTGGCCCCGCCGGCGAACAGCAGCAGACCGATGAGCAGCCAGCTGACCCGCTCGGTGGCGATGTAGAGCGTGACCACGAACATGCCGAAGTACATCAGCGACATGCCCAGGTCGCTCTGCAGCACCAGGACCATCAGGGACAGCAGCCAGACCACCACCACCGGGCCCAGGTCCCGGCCGCGGGGAAAGTCGATGCCGAGGAACCGTCTGCCGGCCAGCGACAGCACCTCGCGCTTGCGCACCAGGTAGTACGCGAAGAAGGCGAGCAGGGCGAGCTTGGCGAACTCGCCCGGCTGGATGGAGAACGGGCCGATGATGATCCACAGCTTGGCGCCGTTGCGCTCGGAGATACCCGACGGCAGCAGCCCCGGCAGCGCCATGAGGACGAGCCCCACCAGGCCCAGGGTCCACGCGTACCGGGAGATGAACCGGTGATCGCGGACCACCAGCAGCAGCACCACCGCGCCGATACCGGCGATCAGCGTCCAGATCAGCTGCTGCCCGCCGATACCGGCCAGCGCGGGCAGGTCGGCCCGTTCAGCCGGGTCGAGGCGCCCCAGGTCCAGCCGGCGCAGGAACGCCACCCCGATCCCGTTGAGCAGGGCCACCGACGGCAGCAGCACCGGGTCGGCGTACGGGGCGAGGATCCGCACCGCGACGTGCACCCCGAGGAAGATCGCCCCGAGCACCGCCGCCGGCAGCCAGAAGCTGCCGGTCAGCGTGCCGAGCTGGTGCAGCTCCACGGTCGCCGCGAAGGCCGCCACCACCGCCACCGCCAGCAGCAGCAGCCCCAGCTCCGCGTTACGCGGGTGGGGCCGCGGGCCGCGCGCACGGGCGGCGGCGCCCGCGGTGGCGGGCGGCACCGGTACGGCGGGGGCGGTCACGGCACGTCCTCTCAGGCGCGGAGGTCTATCTCTCGGTACGGCAGTCCGTCGGGTCGAACACCGGCGGACTGGCCGGCGGCTCGTCCGTGGGCGTCGGGGTCGGCTCCGGTGAGGCGTCCGGGTCGGCGGAGGCCTCCGGCTCCGGTGAGGCATCCGGGTCGGGGGACCGGTCCGGCGACGGCTCGGGGGTGGGCGCGGGCGGGGTCGCCACCGGGGCCGGGGTCGTCGGGCACAGCGGCTTGAGGTGGTCGCGGATGAGCTCGGCCATCCGCAGTTCGGCCTCCCGGGCGTTGTCGCGACGGATGTCCCCGCGGCGCACCCGCTCCTGCGCGACCTGGGTCAGGTCCTCGATCGGCACTCCGCTGGTGAGGTGGACCTCGGACAGCTCGAACCCGGCGATGCTGCCCGGCAGCCCGCGGAACACCGCCACCTCGCCCGCCTCGGTGACCCCGACGTAGTAGGTCGAGCGGGTCACGCTCCAGCCGTACCACAGGCCGCCGCCGAGCAGGCCGAGCAGCAGCAGCGCCGCCGCCAGGTTGCGCAGCCGGTGGCGCGGCGGGGGCGCCTCGGCCGACGGCTCGTCGACGGTCTCGTCCGCCGGCACCGGCGTCCGCGGGTTCAGGGCGGAGGCGCGGGTGGCGGGCGTGGACTCGACCAGGTCACCGCCGCCGTGGTCGCGGGCGGCCGCGCCGCCGACCACCGGGGTCTGCTCGACGATGTCCTCGTCGGTGGCGTCCGCCACGATCACGCTGATGTTGTCCGGCCCGCCGCCGCGCAGCGCGAGCGACACCAGACGCTCCACGCACTGCTGCGGGTCCGGGTACTCGCGCAGGGTCTCGGCGATGGTCTCGGCGCTGACCACCCCGGACAGGCCGTCGGAGCACAGCAGGTAGCGGT
>CAZSNW010000006.1:0-25704 GCA_964608245.1 uncultured Micromonosporaceae bacterium | reverse complement strand
CTGCGCCGGGGTGCAGCAGTAGATCACCGACCGGTACTGCGTGCCGACGTCGTTGCCCTGCCGCATGCCCTGGGTGGGGTCGTGGTTCTCCCAGAACGTCTTCAGCAGCGTCTCGTACGAGATGCGGACCGGGTCGTACACCACCTGGACCACCTCGGCGTGCCCGGTGAGACCCGAGCAGACCTCCTCGTAGGTGGGGTTCGGGGTGTAACCGCCGGCGTATCCGGCGGCGGTCGAGTAGACCCCGTCCAGCCGCAAGAAGATCCGCTCAGCGCCCCAGAAGCAACCCATGCCGAAGACCGCCACCTCGTACCCGTCGGGCCAGGGTCCGGTCATCGGGGTGCCCAGGACCTCGTGCCGCGCGGGCACGGGCATGGGGGTGTCGCGACCCGGGAGCGCCTGCGCCGGGTCGGGCAGCACGAGCGGTCGCAGTCCGTACACCCGATCCACGGTAGCGCGGGCGGACCGTCCCGCCGACTTGTTCGATCAGTCGGTCCGATGTCGGAGCGTGACAATCTAGCTACGCTAGGTAGCATGGTCGTCGCGCAGCGGAGCGAGCGGGCGCTCCTCCCGACGCCGCTCGTGGTGGGCTGGCTGCTGGTCTCCGCCGCGCTCACGATCGCCCAGCTGATCCTGCGCGACCGCAGCGCCAGCGTCCCCTACGTCGTCGCCGTGGCGGTGGCGACCGCGGTGGCCTGGATGGCGGTGGTACGCGCCCCCTCACGCGACCGGCTGCTCGCCGCGCTCCTCGCGGCCTCGGTCAGCCTCGCCCTCGTCGGCGGCACCGTCTCGGCCCTGTTCGGGTGGCGGGCCGGCTACGACCGGTCGGCCTTCGGTGGGCCGTTCTGGCTGTTCAGCAGCCTGGTGCTGGGGGCGGCGCTGGTGGTACTGCTGCGCCGCGACAGCCGACGTCGGCGGCGCGACATCGACGGGCTGCTCGACGCGGCGTCCGTCCTGGTCGCCGGCCTCATGGTGGTGTGGCCGGTGGCGGTCGAGATCATCATCACCGACCAGACCCTCTCGCCGGCGGTCCGGGCGATCCGTGGGCTCTACCCGGTGGTGGACCTCGCTGTGCTGGCGTTGGTCCTGCGCGTCCTGCTGCGGGACCGCACCACGGTGGCCCAGCTCCTCACCGCGACCGCGGTGCTGTGGCTGGTGACCGACATCGCGTACCTGTCGTTCAGTGACCTCGAGCAGCACACCGGTCTGCTCAACACCGGCTGGCTGTGGGGCACCAACCTGATCGTCCTGGCGATGATCGTCATCCCGCGGTTGCCCGAGGAGCCGGCACCCGCTGAGCCCGAACTCGCCGACGCCGGGATCCGGCGGGTGCTGGTGGCGCCGCAGCTCGCCGCCGCCCGGACCGCCGCCGCCGAACAGGCGACCCCGGGACGACTCCTGCTCGCACTAGTGCCCCTGGTCGTGCCACCCCTCGTCCAGCTGCTGGTCGTGCTGCGCGGACAGTACGAGGACCTGCTGCTTCTCACGGTGCCCGGCGCCGTGGTGCTGCTCGTGCTGGCGTACCTGCGGGTGATGCGGCTGGCGTCCTCCGCCCGGCACGCCTGGCAGGAGCTGGTGTCCCAGCAGCGGTACGTGTCGGTGCTCGCGGCGAACTCCTCGGACGCGGCGGTGGTGCTCGACGCCGACCTGCGGATCGCCGGCCGTTTCCCGCGGCTGTCGGCGATGGCCGGGCGCCCCGGCGCGGACCTCACCGGCGTCGACTTCCTGGCGTTGGTGCACGCCGAGGACCGGGAGCGGGTGGCGGCGGTGCTGCGACGGTCGCTGTCGGCCCCGGGGCGGGTGTTCCGGGTCGACCTGCGGGTGGGCGACCGGCACGGGCGCCCGCAGTGGCTGTCCGCCCGCCTCGTCAACCAGCTGGAGGACCCCGACGTCGGCGGCATCGTGATGAACCTGCACGACGTCACCGACCAGAAGCTGCTGGAGGAGGAGCTCAGCCACCGTACCTTCCAGGACGAACTCACCGGCCTCGCCAACCGCGCCCTGGTCCAGGACCGGCTCAACCACGCCTGGGAACGGCGGGAGCCGCGCGGCAACGGGCCGGCGGTGATCATGGCGAACCTGGACAGCTTCCACACGGTCAACGACCGGTACGGCCACGTCACCGGCGACCGGGTGCTGCGGGAACTCGGACGGCGGCTGACCCGGGTGGCCGGTCGGGGGGAGACCGTCGGCCGGTTCGGCAACGACATGTTCGTGGTGCTGGTCGAGGAGCCCACCCCGAGCCGCAGCCGGCTGGAGGCCACCGCCGCCCGGGTGCTCAACGTGCTGCGGGAGCCGCTGCGGCTCAACGGCACCTCGCTCTCCCTCACCGCCAGCGTCGGCATCGCGGAGGCGGCCGGGGTGAGCCGGCCGATCAACCTGCTCCGCAACGCGGAGGTGGCGATGTACCGGGCCAAGGCGGCCGGCCGGAACCGGTGGACCGCCTACCAGCCGGGCATGCGCACCGAGGAGCGGGAGCGGCTGGAGTGGGAAGACGCGATGCGCACCGCGCTGGACCGGAACGACTTCCACCTGGTCTACCAGCCGATCGTCGAACTGGTGGGTGAGAACGTCATCGGCTTCGAGGCCCTGCTGCGCTGGCAGCACCCGACCGAGGGGATCATCCCGTCCGACCGGTTCATCCCGCTCGCGGAGCAGACCGGACTGATCGTGCCGATCGGGCGGCGGGTCCTGCGCGAGGCCGTCGCCACCGCGGCGCGGTGGCAGCAGCGGCTGACCAACGGGCCCGGCCCGCCGCCGCTCGTCGCCGTCAACGTCTCCGCCCGTCAGCTCGGCGACGCCGACCTGGTGCCGCAGGTCGCCGAGGCGCTGGCTGCGAGCGCCCTCGACCCCGCGTTGCTGGTGCTGGAGGTGACCGAGACCGCGGTGGTCCAGGATCCGGACGCCGCCGCCGAGCGGCTGTCCGAGCTGCGACGCCTGGGCGTACGCGTGGCCATCGACGACTTCGGCAGCGGGCAGTCCTCGCTGCGGTACCTGCGCCACTTCCCGGCCGACATGGTCAAGATCGAACGGTCCTTCGTGCAGTCCATCCCGGAACGGGGCGAGTTCCCACCCGTGGTGAAGGGGGTGCTGGACATCGCCCGGGCGCTGGGCATCACCGTGGTGGCCGAGGGTGTGGAGCACGAGTTCCAACGCGCCCGGCTGCGGGACGAGGGCTGCCAGCTCGCCCAGGGGTACCACTTCGGGAAGCCGACCTCCGCGGGGGAGGCGTGGCACCTGCTGATCCAGGCACGGGCCGGGCCGCCGCGTCCGGCCGGGCCGGAGGAGCCGGGACCGGCCCGGCCCGACGGGTCACGGCCGACCGGATCCGACCGGTCGGAGCCGGCGGGAGGAGAGGAACGCGACGAAGGCTGAGCGCCTGCGGGTGTCACAGTGCGGCGGCGATCCGGTCCCGGTAGGAGGCGGCCTCCTCGTCGTCGGCGTACCGGCGGCGCGGCCACAGGAAGCCGCGCAGGCCGTCCCGGCGGTTGCGGGGGATCACGTGCACGTGCAGGTGCGGCACGGACTGGGACACCCGGTTGTTGATCGCCACGAACGAGCCGGCGGCGCCCAGCCCGTGCTCCATCGCCGCTGCCACCCGGCGTACCTGCGTGAACAGCACCGGCAGCAGCGCGTCGGGAAGGTCGGGCAGGGTCTCGACGTGGCGGCGCGGCACCACCAGGGTGTGCCCCTTGAACACCGGGCGGGCGTCGAGGAGGGCGACCGTGTCCTCGGTCTCGAGGACCGTGAACGCCGGGGCCGACCCGGCGACGATCGCGCAGAACACGCACTCGGCCACGGCCCGACCCTAGTCCAGTCGCGACCCGGCCGGCGACGGACGACGACGTGGGTGCCGGTGGATACGATCGGCCGGTGACCCACGGTTTCGACACGCGCGCCATCCACGTCGGCCAGGAGCCGGAGCCGCGCACCGGCGCGGTGGTGACGCCGATCTTCCAGACCTCCACGTACGCCCAGCACGGGGTCGGCCGGCCCCGGGAGGGCTACGAGTACAGCCGCACGTCCAACCCCACCCGCGACGCGCTGCAGGAGTGCCTGGCGTCGCTGGAGGAGGGGACGCGGGCGCTCGCGTTCGCCAGCGGCATGGCGGCGGAGGACACGCTGCTGCGGACGGTCTGCCGGCCCGGGGACCACGTGGTGATCCCCAACGACGCGTACGGCGGGACGTACCGGCTGATCGCCAAGGTGGTCGCGAACTGGGGTCTGGAGTTCACCGTCGCACCGGTGTCCGACCCGGACGCGGTGGCCGCGGCGATGCGCCCGAACACCCGACTGGTGTGGGTGGAGACGCCGACATCGCGGCGCTGGCGGACATCGCCCACAAGCGCGGGGCGCTGCTGGTGGTGGACAACACCTTCGCGTCCCCGTACCTGCAGCGGCCGCTCACCCTCGGCGCCGACGTGGTCGTCCACTCCACCACCAAGTACCTCGGCGGCCACTCCGACGTGGTCGGCGGGGCGCTGGTCGTGTCCGATCCGGAGCTGGGCGAGCGGCTGGCGTTCCACCAGAACGCGATGGGCGCCATCAACGGGCCGTTCGACGCCTGGCTCACCCTGCGCGGCATCAAGACCCTCGGGGTGCGCATGGAGCGGCACTGTGACAACGCCGAACGGGTCGTCGAATTCCTCACCGGACACCCGGCGGTCAGCCAGGTGCTCTACCCGGGACTGCCGGACCACCCCGGCCACAAGGTCGCCGCCGCCCAGATGTCCCGGTTCGGCGGGATGGTGTCGTTCCGGCTGGCCGGCGGCCCGGAGGCGGCGATGCGGGTGTGCGAGCGGACCGAGCTGTTCCTGCTCGCCGAGTCGCTGGGCGGGGTGGAGTCCCTCATCGAGCACCCCGGCCGGATGACCCACGCCTCGACCGCCGGCTCCCCGCTCGAGGTGCCCGCCGACCTCGTGCGACTCTCGGTCGGGATCGAGACGGCCGACGACCTGGTGGCGGACCTCGCCCAGGCGCTGGGCTGACGGCCACGGGCACGATGCGCTGACGGTTGAGCGCGGGACCGGTTCGACGGGAGGTTGGCGTGGGGACGTCGTGGGTCGGGGCCAGCGCCCGCGACATCGCACGCGCGGTACGGCGCGGTGACGTGGCGGCCACCCAGGTGGTGGCCGACCACCTGGACCACATCCGTGCGCACGACGCGGAACTCGGGGCGTTCCGCGTGGTACGCGAGGCCGAGGCGCCCGCCGAGGCCGAACAGGTCGACCAGCAGGAGGACCTGTCCGGCGCCTGGTTGGCCGGGGTGCCGGTGGCGGTCAAGGAGAACACCGCGGTGGCCGGTCTGCCGGTCTGGCGCGGCTCGGCACAGGCCCGCTCGGCGCAGGTGGCCGACAGCGACCACGAGGTGGTGCGGCGGCTGCGGGGCGCCGGCGCGGTGGTGGTCGGCACCACCCGGATGCCGGAACTCGGACTGTGGGGGACCACCGACGACCCGACCGCGGTGACCCGCAACCCGTGGCGGCCGGACCTGTCCCCGGGCGGCTCGTCCGGCGGGTCCGGGGCGGCGGTGGCCGCCGGCATGGTACCGCTCGCCCACGCCACCGACGGGTTCGGCTCGGTGCGCGTACCGGCCGCCTGCTGCGGCCTGCTCGGGATACGGCCGGGCCGGGGCGTGGTGCCCGCGCCCGACGGCGCGGAGGCGTGGTTCGGCCTGAGCGAACACGGGCTGCTCGCCACCACCGTGGCGGACGCGGCCGTGGGCCTGGCGGTGCTCGCCGGCCAGCGGCCGACCCGGCTGACCGAGCCGAGCCGGCTGCGGATCGCGGTCGCGCTGCGCAACCCGTTGACCGGTGCCGGCCCGGACGCGGCCAACCGGCGGGCGGTCGTGACCGCCGGGCGGCTGCTGGTCGCCGCCGGTCACGACGCCCGGTGGGCCGAGCCCGGGTACCCGCCGTGGCTGTCGCTGCGCGGGGTCGCCACCTGGTTCGCCGCCGCCTGGCGGGTGGCGGAGGAGGCCGGGCTCGACGGGGCCAGCCTGCAGCCGCGGACCCGCGGACACCTGGCCGCCGGACGGTGGGCGTGGCGGCGCGGCCTGGTGCGGGAACGGGACCGGCAACTGTGGCGTGAGCGCTGCCTGGACTTCTTCTCCACCCACGACCTGCTGCTGCTGCCCGCGCTCGCCGGGCCGCCGCCGGCGGCCGAGGAGTGGTGGCGGCGGTCCTGGGTGACCAATCTGATGGTCAATGCCCGGTACGCGCCTTACGGTGCACCGTGGAACCTCGCCGGCCTGCCCGCGGTGGTGGTGCCGGTAGGGGTCCGTGACGACGGTCTGCCGCTGGGGGCGCAGCTGGTCGGGCCGCCGGGCTCCGAGCGGCTGCTGCTCGCGGTCGCCGGCCAGATCGAACAGGCCGCACCGTGGCGTCGGCACGCGCCCGGCTGGCCCCGGGTCGGGTGACCGGGATCCTCACGGCCCGGCCGCCGGTGGCACGATCAGGGGCATGACGACCCTGGTGACCCTGGCCGACGTCGAGCGGGCCCGGACGCTGCTCGCCGGCGTGGTGCGAACCACCCCGCTGGAGCCGTGCCGGCCGCTCGTCGAGGTGCTCGGCGGCGATGCCTGGTTGAAGTGCGAGAACCTCCAGTGCGCCGGTTCCTACAAGGTGCGCGGCGCGTACGTCCGCATCGCCCGCCTGTCCCCGCAGGAGCGTGCCCGCGGGGTGGTGGCGGCCAGCGCCGGCAACCACGCCCAGGGCGTGGCGCTGGCCGCCGGGCTGCTGGGCACCCGGGCGACCGTGTTCATGCCCAAGGGCGCGCCGCTGCCCAAGGTGGAGGCCACCAGGAACTACGGGGCCACCGTGGAGCTGGTCGGGGACACGGTGGACGAGGCGCTGGCGGCCGCGCAGGAGCACGCCGAACGCGTCGGAGCGGTGTTCATCCACCCGTTCAACCACCCGGACGTGATCGCCGGTCAGGGCACGGTGGCGCTGGAGATCCTCGAGCAGTGCCCGCAGGCGGCGACGATCGTCACCAGCGTGGGCGGCGGCGGCCTGGTGTCCGGGGTGGCGGTTGCCGCCAAGGCGCTGCGGCCCGACATCCGGGTGGTGGGGGTGCAGGCGGCCGGCGCCGCGGCCTTCCCGCCTTCGCTGCAGGAGGGGCGGCCGGTGAAGCTGCCGTCGATCTCCACCATCGCCGACGGGATCGCGGTGCAGCAGCCGGGCGACCTCACCCTGGCGCACGTCAGCAAGCTCGTCGACGACCTGGTCACGGTCAGTGACGAGGACATCTCCCAGGCGCTGCTGATGCTGCTGGAGAGGGTCAAGATGGTGGTGGAGCCGGCCGGGGCGGCGGCGGTGGCGGCGCTGCTCAGCGGCGCGGTCACCGCCACCACCCCGGTCGTGGCGATCCTGTCCGGCGGCAACATCGACCCGCTGCTCATGCTCCGGGTCATCGAGCACGGGCTGGCCGCCGCCGGCCGGTTCCTGCGGTTCCTGGTGCGGTGTCCGGACCGGCCGGGGCAGCTGGCCGAGGTGTTGACCCTGATCGCCGAGCACCGGGCCAACGTGGTGGACGTCGGCCACAAGCGGTACGACCCGCGGCTGCGGTTCGGGGAGGTGGAGGTGGAGCTGTCCGTGGAGACCCGCGGCGCCGACCACTCCGGCGAGCTGCTCGCCGCGCTGCGGCGCCGCGGGTACGACGTCGAACTCTTCTCGACGTCCTGACCTCCACGGGGGTACCGGCGCGCGTCGATCAGTCGGTGTAGGGCTCCACGCCGGTGACGGTGACCTTGACGTCGGTCCCACTGGGGGCGGTGTAGGTGACCGTGTCGCCGGCCCGGGCGCCCATGATCGCCTTCCCGAGCGCCGACTCCGGGCTGTAGACGGTCAGGTCGGTGGTGGCGGCGAGTTCCCGCGATCCGAGCAGGAACGTCTCCGTGTCGTCGGTGTCGTCGTCGAAGTAGATGGTGACCACGGTGCCGGGTCCGACCGTTCCGTCGGAGGGCGGCTCGCCCACTACGGCGTTGCGCAGCAGGTCCTCCAGGAACCGGATGCGCGCCTCCTGCCGACCCTGCTCCTCCTTGGCTGCGTGGTAGCCGCCGTTCTCACGCAGGTCGCCCTCCTCACGCCGAGCGTTGATCTCCGCGGCCAGGACCGGCCGGTTGGCGATCAGCTCGTCGAGCTCGGCCTTGAGACGGTCGTACGCCGCCTGGGTGAGCCAGGTGGTCGAAGAATCGCTGTCCGTGGACACCGAACCCTCCTTGCTCCGGACGGGCAGTCCGGCAACAGCTGATATAGGAAACAGCCGATAACAAAAGTGCCCCGAGGTAGGGCAAACCTCCAAGTTACCAGGAAATTCGCGACGACGGTGCCGTCGCGCTGGCGGGCCTCACTCGGCCGGCCAGCAGCGCTGCACCTCCCCGGTGACCGGTCGACCGGTGGTGGCCAGCCGGTGGCGTACCAGCGGATAGGTCTCGCCCGGCGGCGGTGACACCGTCACCTCCTCGCGGCCGACCTCCCGGCCGTCGGAGGCCCGGGCGCGTACCGCGCACACCGCGGTGCCGCCCTCCGGGACGACGACCCGGAACTCCACCACCACCTGCTCGTCGGTGACGTCGTAGAACCGCTCCACGGTCGCGCTGTACGGCCGGCCGTCGCCGTAGCGCCGGGTGAGGTCGGCGGCGACCAGCACTCCGGCCACCACCACCAGCGCCCCCAGCGCCGCCACGACCCACCGACGGGGACGGCGGCGCTCGCGGCGCCGGCCGTAGCGGCCCGGCGGGAAGGTCACTGTGGCGTAGGTCTCGGTCACGGTCGATTGCTCGCGGTCGGTTCCCGGTTCATCGGGGCCACCGGTAAGAATCGAGAACGGACGGCGGCCCGCCCCCATGGTACGGGTTCGGCGGGCCTGCGTGCCGCCCGGAGCAGGAGGAGGACCCCGTGACCGGACAGGCCGGACAACCCGGACAGCTACGTCTCATGGCGGTGCACGCCCACCCGGACGACGAGTCGAGCAAGGGCGCGGCCACCATGGCCAAGTACGTGGCGGAGGGGGCCGCGGTGATGGTGGTCACCTGCACCGGCGGCGAGCGTGGCAGCGTCCTCAACCCGAAGCTGGACCGACCCGAGATCCGGGAGAGCCTCGCCGAGATCCGGCGCCGGGAGATGGAGGCCGCCCGGGCGATCCTGGGGGTGCAGCAGGAGTGGCTGGGGTTCGTCGACTCCGGCCTGCCCGAGGGCGACCCGCCGCCGCCTCTGCCCGAGGGCTGCTTTGCGGTGCAGGACGTGGACGCGGCGGCGGCGCCGCTGGTGCGGCTGATGCGCTCCTTCAAGCCGCACGTGGTCACCACCTACGACGAGAACGGCGGCTACCCGCACCCGGACCACATCATGTGCCACAAGATCACCGTGGCCGCGTTCGAGGCGGCCGGTGACCCCGACCGGTACCCGGAGGCCGGGCCGCCCTGGCAGCCGCTGAAGCTCTACTACCACATGACCTTCTCCCGGGCCCGGGTCATCGCGCTGCACGAGGCGATGCTGGCGGCCGGCCTGGAGTCGCCCTACACCGAGTGGCTGGCCAACTGGAAGGACCGGCCGGACAACAGCCACCGGATCACCACCCGGGTGCCCTGTGCCGAGTACTTCCCGGTGCGGGACGAGGCGCTGCGGGCGCACGCCACCCAGATCGACCCGGACGGGTTCTGGTTCCGCGTCCCCATGGAGATCCAGCAGAAGGCCTGGCCGACCGAGGACTACGAGCTCGCCCGCAGCCTGGTCGGTGACGTCGGCGGCGACGGCGTCCTCGAGGACGACCTGTTCGCCGGCGTCCGCGAGCAGGCGGCGCAGGGCTTGCGGTGAGGCCGGCCTGGCCGCCGCAGGCGGTGGACCGGACGGGTGGGCGGTCCCGGTGCGCCGCGCGGTGACGGTACGGTGGACCGGTGGAGCCCGTGGTCGACCTCCTCGCGCAGAACTACTTCGGTGACACCCGATCCGGCAGCCTGATCGGCCCGGCCGGCACCCTGCTGTTCGCCCTGCTGGTGGTGGCGACGGTGTTCCTGCTCCGGGACATGCGCAAGCGCCTCCGCCAGATCGACGAGCGCTTCCCCGCCACCCCGCCGCCCGGGGTACCCGCCCCCGGCACCGTGGCGCGGTCGACGTCCCGGCGGGACCGTCAACGCGGCCGGACCGGGCAGGCGACGTCTTCACCGGAGCGCGCCGACACGTAGGTCGGGCGCGCCACGGCGTACCGTCGGACGGTCCGGTGGCCGCCGACTCTGTCGCACGGCAGCCCGATGCCCTAACCTTCCGCTAGGGCCACCGGCGGCACCGGCTCACCGGGCCGCCGCCGGACACCGGCCCGGACCGCCGAGCGTGGTGGAGGCAGCGTCGTGACAGTCGCCAGGGGTGTGCTGGTGGCGGCGGCGGCCACTGTGGTGGCAGTCGGCCTGTCGACGGTCCCGGCGGCCCCGGACTGGCACGTCCCGTTGGCCGTGGCGGTCGCGTGCCTCGCCCAGCTGCTGCGGTTCCGGTTCCGGTCGGGCTCCCGGGTGGTGTACGTGGCCTGGGGCGAGGCGGCGCTGATCGCCTCCCTCTACCTGGCGCCGGCGGGCTGGACCCCGGCCGCGTTCGCGGTCGGCAGCACCCTGGCGGTGACCCTGCTCGCCCTGGCACGTCGGAGCCGGCCGACGCTGCTGACGGTGGACACCGTCACCATCCTCACCCTTGCCTCGGCAGCCGGCGCCGGGGTCTGCCGGCTGGTCGCCGACCCGTACCGGGGCCCGGTCGACCTGACCGTGCTGGCCGCCCTGCTGCTCGGTGCGGTGGCGTACCTGCTGGCGACCCTCGGGCTCACCAGTGTGGTGGCCGCGGTGCGGGACGGCGCGCAACCGTGGCACGAGCTGCGCCAGTCGTTCGGCCGCAAGGGCCCGCTGTTCGCCGGCAACGTCGTGGTCGGCCTGGTCGCGGTCGTGCTGGTGGACGAGGACTGGCGGTGGCTGGCCGGTCTGCCGCTGGTCCTCGCGCTGGTGCACACGCTCTACGCCAGCCGGATGCGGGCGGTCGAGCGTCGGCGGGTCTGGAACGCCTTCGCCCGGGCCACCCGGGCGCTCAACCAGCCCGGTCAGACCGCGGTGGCGGAGGCGGCGGTCCGTGGGGCGTTGGAGGTGTTCGCGGTCGGCCACGCCGAGCTGGAGCTCACCGGCCCCGACGGGGTGCGCCGGTGGGTGGGTGACCAGACCGGGGCGGTGCGGCTGGTGGCGCCGGACACCGGTCCGGCTCCGCAGGGGGTCGCGGTGCCGCTGGTGGTCGGGGGCCTGCGGATCGGCACCCTGCGGGTGCTGTTCCCCCGCGGCGCCGGGCCGGCCAGCGGGGACGAGTCGGCGCTGCAGGCGTACGCCGACGCGGTGGCCGCCGCGGTGCAGGACAGCGCCACCCATGCCGAGCTGCACCAGCTGCTGGCCCGCTCCGCCTACGAGGCCCAGCACGACCCGCTGACCGGGTTGCTCAACCGGGCGGCGCTGATGGCCCGCGGGGAGACCACCGTGCAGCTGCTGCCCTCCTCCGATCCGGTGGTCCTCCTGCTCATCGACGTCGACCACTTCCGGGAGATCAACGACACCCTCGGCCACTCGGCCGGGGACGAGGTGCTCAAGGTGACCGCGGAGCGCCTGCGGGCCGCCATGGGCGCCGGGGAACTGCTGGCCCGGCTCGGCGGCGACGAGTTCGCCCTGTTGTACGCGGACACCGCGCACGACGACGGGGTGGAGGGCGCCCGCCAGCGGGCGGTGGCCCGGGCCCGCACCCTGGTCGAGCGGCTGGCCGCCCCGGCCCGCATCCGCGGGGTGTCGGTGGCGGTGGAGGCCTCGGTCGGGGTGGTGGTGGCGCCGGCCGGCACCGCCGAGGTGAGCGAGCTGCTGCGCCGTGCCGCCGCGGCGCTGGCCCAGGGCCGGGCCAAGGAGGGCAGCGGCGTGGTCAGCTGGTACCAGGGCGAGCAGGACCCGGTGAGCACCGACCGGCCGGCGCTGCTCGCCGAGCTGCGGGAGGCCCTGGAGCGCGACGAGCTGACCCTGCTGCTGCAGCCGGTGGTGGACCTGCGCACCGGGACCCCGATCGGGCTGGAGGCGCTGGTGCGCTGGCTGCACCCGCGACGCGGGGTGCTGGTGCCCGCCGACTTCGTCCGGGTGGTGGAGAACAGCGACCTGCTCAGCACCTTCACCGAGTACGTGCTGGACAAGGCCCTGGCCACCGCCGCCCGGCTGGCGCCGCAGGACCCGCCGCTGCCGGTGGCGGTCAACCTGTCCGCGCGCAGCCTGCTGGACCCCAGGCTCGCCTCCTCCATCGGTGCGCTGCTGCGCCGGCACGGCATCCCCGGCGACCGGCTCATCCTGGAGATCACCGAGACCGTGATGACCCGGGAGCTGCCGGGGATCGAGGAGGCCCTGGCCCAGCTGCGGGCGCTCGGGGTGCGGCTCGCGGTGGACGACTTCGGCACCGGGTACGCGTCGCTGACCTTCCTCACGCGCGTACCCCTGGACGAGGTCAAGGTGGACGGTGCGCTGGTGGCGCAGATGTCCCACTCGCCGGAGGCGGAGGCGATCGTCCGCACCACCGTGGAGCTCGGCCGGGAGCTGGGTCTGCGGGTGGTGGCCGAAGGCGTGGAGACCGCCGACCAGCACGCGATGCTGACCCGGATCGGCTGCGTGGCCGCGCAGGGCTTCCACTTCGCCGAGCCGATGCCCGAGGAGCGGCTGCCCTGTGCGCTGCAGAAGCTGGGGACCGGCCGCCCGGCGGTCGCACCGGACTGACCGGCGGCCCACCACCGTCGGTGCGACCGGTGCCGAACCACCCGCCGGGTGACCACGCTGCACCGCCCCGCCGTGTGGCCGCACCCGCCGGACGGGCGTTGTGGGAGGCTGGAGTGGTGAACCGGCTGGCCGACGCGATGTCGCCCTACCTGCGCCAGCACGCGACCAACCCGGTCGACTGGTGGGAGTGGGGCGAGGCGGCGTTCGCCGAGGCGCGGCGCCGTGACGTCCCGCTGCTCATCTCCGTCGGTTACAGCACCTGCCACTGGTGCCACGTGATGGCGCGGGAATCCTTCGCGGACCCGGTGGTCGCCGAGGCGCTCAACCCCCACTTCGTTCCGGTCAAGGTGGACCGGGAGGAGCGGCCGGACGTCGACGCGGTGTACCTGGCGGCCACCCAGGCGACGACCGGGCACGCCGGCTGGCCGATGACCGTGTTCGCCACCCCCGACGGGCAGCCGTTCTTCTGCGGCACCTACTTCCCCCGTGACGAGTTCCTGCGGCTGCTGTCCGCGATCTCCCGGCTATGGCGGGAGCGGCGGGACGAGGTGGTGCGGCGCAGCGCCGAGATCACCGGGGTGCTCTCCCGCGTCGCCGCCCCGGTACGCCCGGACCGGGCGGTGGACGCGCCGCTGCTCGCCGCCTCAGCCGCCGCGCTGGTCGCCTCCCACGACGACACCCACGGGGGTCTGGGCAGCGGAGCGCCGAAGTTCCCGCCGCACATGGCGCTGCTGTTCCTGCTGCGGCACCACCGCCGCACCGGGGATGCGCAGGCGTTGGAGGTGGCCCGGCACACCTGCGAGCAGATGGCCCGCGGCGGCATCTACGACCAGCTCGCCGGCGGGTTCGCCCGCTACAGCGTCGACGAGTCCTGGACCGTGCCGCACTTCGAGAAGATGCTGTACGACAACGCGCTGCTGCTGCGGGTCTACACCCTGCTGTGGCGGCTGACCTGCGGCATGCCGTCGGACGGCGGCCGGCCGTCGGACCCGTCCGGCGGGCTGGCGGGACGGGTGGCGCGCGAAATCGTCGACTTCCTCTGGCGGACGATGCGGCTGCCCGACGGCGGCTTCGCCGCCGCCCTCGACGCCGACACCGACGGGGTGGAGGGCGCCACCTACGTGTGGACCCCCGACCAGCTGCGGGAGGCGCTGGGCCACCGGGACGGTGAGTTCGCCGCCGACCTGTTCGGGGTCACCGCCGACGGCACGTTCGAGGCGGGCACCAGCGTGCTGCGGCTCGCCCGGGACGTCGACGACGCCGACCCGGCGGTGGTCGCCCGCTGGCGGGACGTGCGACGCCGGCTGCGGGAGGCCCGCGACCGCCGGCCCCAGCCGGCACGCGACGACAAGGTGGTCGCCGCCTGGAACGGGCTTGCGGTCACCGCCCTGTGCGAGTACCTCGCGGTCGCCCGGGCGCTCGCGCCGTGGTCCGACGACCCGGGCACGCCCGGCCGCCTGGACGTGCTCGCCGACGGGGTGGTCCGCACCGCCGACCTGCTCGCCCGCCACCTGGTGGACGGCCGGCTGCGCCGGGTCTCCCGCGCCGGCCTGGTCGGGGAGGCGGCCGGGGTGCTCGACGACTACGGCTGCGTGGCCGAGGCGTTCTGCGCGATGCACCAGCTCACCGGCGACGGGCGGTGGCTGGAGCTCGCCGGCCGGCTCATCGACACCGCCCGGGCGCGGTTCGGCGACGGCCACGGCGGCTACCACGACACCGCCGATGACGCTGAGCGGCTCGTCACCCGGCCGGCCGACCCCACCGACACCGCCACCCCGGCGGGCCGGTCGGCGCTGGCCGCGGCGATGACCGCGTACGCGGCGCTGACCGGGCGCGCGGAGTACCGGGCGGAGGCCGCCGCCATCCTCGCCGGCATCTCACCGCTGCTGCCCGCCCACGCCCGGGCGGTCGGGTACACGTGCGCGGTGGCCGAGGCGCTGGAGTCCGGTCCGTACGAGATCGCCGTCGCCACCCCCGACCCGACCGGTGACCCGCTGGTGGCCACCGCCCACCTGCTGGCCCCGCCCGGCGCGGTGGTGGTCGCCGGCGAGCCGGACCGGCCCGGGGTGCCGCTGCTCGCCGGTCGGCCGCTGGTCGGCGGCCGGCCCACCGCGTACGTCTGCCAGGGATTCGTCTGCGACCTTCCGGTGACCGACCCGGCGGCGCTGGCCGGCCGGCTCACCAGCGCGTGACCGGGCGTGAGCCCTCGGTCGCTAAGCTGGCGCGAGTGGACAGGCGTACCGGGCTGCCGGTGGTCGGCATGGTGGGGGCGGGTCAGCTCGCCCGGATGACCCACCAGGCGGCGATCGCGCTCGGCCAGTCGCTGCGGATCCTCGCCGCCTCACCGGACGACGGCGCCGCCCTGGTGGCCCGCGACGTGGTGCTCGGCGCCCCGGACGACCTGGAGGCGCTGCGCCGCTTCGCCAAGGGCTGCGACGTCGTGACGTTCGACCACGAGCACGTGCCCACCGACCACGTCCGCACCCTGACCGCCGAGGGCGTCACCGTCCACCCGTCGGCCGAGGCGCTCGTGCACGCCCAGGACAAGGTGGTCATGCGGCGGCGGCTGGCGGAGCTCGCGGTGCCGGTGCCCCGGTGGCGGGTGGTGACCGAGGCGGCCGGGGCGGTGGCGTTCGCCGACGAGGTGGGCTGGCCGCTGGTGGCCAAGGCGCCCCGCGGCGGGTACGACGGCCGCGGGGTGTGGCCGGTCGCCGACGCCGCCGCGCTGGAGCGCCGGCTCGCGGAGGTCGGCGGGCCGCTGCTGGTGGAGGAGCGGGTGCCGCTGGTGCGCGAACTCGCCGTCCAGGTGGCCCGTTCCCCGTTCGGCCAGGTCGCCGCGTACCCGGTGGTGGAGACGGTCCAGCGGGACGGGATCTGCGTGGAGGTGCTCGCCCCCGCCCCGGACCTCGCGGAGGAGCGCGCCCTGGAGATCCAGCACCTGGCGATCCGGCTGGCCTCCGAGCTCGGTGTGGTGGGGCTGCTCGCGGTGGAGATGTTCGACACCGGCGACCGGGTGCTCGTCAACGAGCTGGCGATGCGGCCCCACAACTCCGGGCACTGGACCATCGAGGGCGCCCGCACCTCCCAGTTCGAGCAGCACCTTCGGGCGGTGCTCGACTACCCGCTGGGCGACACCCGGATGGTGGCGCCCGCGGTGGCGATGGCCAACGTGCTCGCCGTCGGTGACGGCACCGGCGGGATGGGGCTCGACGAGCGGCTGCACCACGCGATGGCCGCCGAGCCGGCGGCGAAGATCCACCTGTACGGCAAGGGCGAGCGGCCCGGCCGCAAGATCGGCCACGTGACGGTGGTGGGGGAGGACCCGGTGGAGGTACGCGCGAGGGCGGCCCGCGCCGCCCGGGTACTGCGGTTCGGCCCGGACGCCGGAGGCGAGCGGTGACCGCCCCGGCGCCCCGGGTCGGGGTGATCATGGGCAGCGACTCGGACTGGCCGACCATGTCGGCCGCCAGCGAGGTGCTGGACGAGTTCGAAGTCGCCCACGAGGTGCGGGTGGTCTCCGCCCACCGCACCCCGCACCGGATGCTCGAGTACGCGCGGACCGCGGCCGACCGCGGCCTGCAGGTGATCATCGCGGGGGCGGGCGGGGCGGCCCACCTGCCCGGGATGGTCGCTTCGGCGACCCCGCTGCCGGTGATCGGGGTGCCGGTGCCGTTGAAGCACCTCGACGGTCTGGACTCGCTGCTGTCGATCGTGCAGATGCCGGCCGGGGTGCCGGTCGCCACCGTGTCGGTGGGCGGCGCTCGTAACGCCGGCCTGCTCGCGGTGCGGATCCTCGCCGCGACCGACCCGGTGCTGCGCGAGGCGATGGCCGGCTACCAGGAGCGGCTCGTCGCTCTGGTGGACGAGAAGGACGCCGCGCTGCAACGCAGCCTCGGCCGCTGACCCCCGTCCCGGCCGCACCGCCGGAGGCGCCCACGCGGCGGCCGCCGGCGGTCAGCGCATCCGGTCGAGGGCGCCGCGGATCCGGCGCAGGTCCCGCTGCCGCCGCTCGGTGCTGCCGCCCAGCACCAGCAGCAGGATGCCCAGCGGGATGAGCACCAGCAGCAGGCCGCCCAGACTGAGCAGGTGCAGCGCGCCGGCGGCGGCCACCGCCGCGCCGATGACGACCGGCGCCCGCTGCCGGCGCCACGAGCCGAGGATCACCGCGAGCACGCCGCCGGCCAGCACCCACCCGTGGCGTAGCGGCTCCAGCCCGCCGCTGAGCACTGCCGCCACCAGGCTGGGTACCAGGGCCGCAACCAGCCCCGGCCCGTACCGGATCCAGCTGGACAGGTCCGGCCGGCGCAGCAGCTCCAGCGCCCCCACCACCAGCAGCATCGCCGCCAGCGGCAGGGTGTACGCCTCCAGCACCGTCACCCGGTGCTGCCACACCACGATCCACACCGCACCGACCTCGCAGGTGGCCCCCGCCCACAGCAGACCGCGCCGCCACCAGTCGGTGCGGTCCGCCCGCATGGCGGTGATCCCGAGCACCAGGCCGGTGCCGACCAGGGTGACGGCCGCGTCGGTGGCCGACCCGTACGCGAACGCCAACCCGGCGGCCAGCGAGACGTACCCGCCGAGCCACTCGACGGTGACCAGCTCGGCCCGCCGGCCCGGCTTGCGCACCTGCGGCAGTCGCGTGACGAGCAGCAGCGCCACCGCCGCCACCGGGAGCAGGTACAGCCCGAACCGGTGGCGTGGCGCCTCCGCCACCAGGGCCGCGGTCACCGCGGTGGCCTGGGCCGCGACCGCCGCCCCGGACCAGCCGAGCAGCCGGGCCAGCCAGGTGTGGCCGCCGAGCGCCGCGGTGGCGCCGACCGCGATCGCGCCGGCGAACGTGGCGAGCGTCAGGTTCGGGTCGGCCAGCGCCCCGGCGAGCCCGGCGCCGCCGCCGGCCAGCCCGATCGCCAGCACCATGTGCCGGGCCCAGCGCAGCACCCGGACGCTGGGGGCCGGCCCGGGCGGCGGGGTGAGCGCCACCCCGAGCATCGACAGGGTGAAGACGAGCAGCGCGGCGGCGGTGCTCGCCGGCCACGGCGCGCCGAGCGCGGCCGGGGAGATCAGCAGGGTGACCGCCAGACCCGGCGCCACCACCACCGCGGTCTGCCGGGTGACCGCCCCACCGAACCCGGCCGCCGCCAGCGCCGCCGCCAGGGTGAGCAGCAGGGCGGCCAGCACGCTGGTGGGCGGCACGTGCCCGGTGACCAGCAGCCGCGGCGGCGCACCCTGCCACGGGGCCTCCAGCACCAGGTACGGGTCGACCAGCGCGCTGCGCAGCGCCGGGTAGATCGCCCACAGCGCGAGCAGCACCGGCACCGCGGAAGCGATCAGCGCCCCCATCGGCGGGCTGACCCAGCCGGGCGGCCGGCGCACGCGGCGGCCGGTCGGTGACGGTCGACGGACACCGTCCGCGGCGGCGGATCCGGCGGCACCGGCCGGCGCCACGGGCCCGGCCCGCAGCAGCTCGGCCAGCACCGACAGCAGCACGGCCGCCGCGGCGTACACCCCGACCGGGACGGCGGGGTCGGCGAGCGACCCGAGCGCCACCACCCCGCCGGAGGCGGCCACCCCGACGGTGACGTACGGCGAGTAGGGCCGGATCCACCGGTACAGCCCCGCGGCCACCGCCAGCCCCAGGCCGCAGGCGGCCAGCGCCGCACCGGCGATCACCGGCGCCGGCCGGCCCAGTGCGGCGGCCAGCATCGCGAGCATGCCCGGCGCGGCGAACAGCAACCCGGTGACCGCCGGTCCGCCGACCACGAGCCGCGGGTCCGCCTCCAGGCCCGGCAGGGTGGCAACCAGCGTCGCGACCGTCGCCGCGACCACCACGGTCAGCGCCAGCACCGCGGCCGCCACCCCGGGCCGCGGCAGCGCCGCCCCCACCGCGTACAGGCCGAGCGCCGCGGCGGCCGCCGCCCGGGCGCGGGCCGCGCGCGGTCCGACCGGCCTCCACCGGCCCCCTCCGACCGACGCCAGGGCGTACCCGGTGCCCACCGCGGCGGCCACCGCCGCGGGCCCCCACCACGGCACCGCCAGAGCCATCGGCGCGGCGAGCGTGGCGAGCACCCCGAGCGCGGTGCTGGCGTGCCACGCGCCCGGCCGCCGGCCGAGCCTGGGCCGGGGCAGCACCACCGCGGCGGCGACCGCCAGCAGGCTGAACGCCACCGTGGGGCCCCAGCTCAGACCCCCCACCGACAGCGGCGGCGGCCACTGCGTCACTCCGTCGATCCACAGTGTCCGGAAGATGCGGACCACCGTGGTCGCCACCGCGCCGAGCGCGATGCCGCCGGCCACCGCCCCGGCCAGGCTCAGGCCGAGCACCGGGCCCCGCCGCCACCGGCGGGACAGCCGCCGGACCAGCGGGGCGCACAGAAGCAGCAGCGCGGCGCACACCACCAGCGCGCTGTCCGGTCCGGACAGCGGCAGGGCGAGCCAGGCGATGCGCGCCAGGGTGGCGACCGTGGCGGTGGTGACCGCCGCGGCCGCGAGGTCGGCCGCGTCCACCGGCCAGTCGTTGCGCAGCCAGTCGTCGATCTGTGGGGCGAAGTAGACCATCGCCGCGGTCACCACGTAGAGCGCGGAGATCGCCAGCTCGATCCCGCTGCCGGCGGTGGCAGCCGCGGTGACCACGGCGACCACCAGGGCGGCGACCCCGCCGCTGACGACCACCGGGACCGCGAGAACCCGGCGGACCAGCAGCTGCGCCACCACGTACCCGAGGCCGACTGCGAGCCCGGCGTACGCGCCGACGAGCACCGCCCGGTCGCTGCCGCCGACGGCCGCCACCACGGTCGCGGTCGCGCCGGGCACCGCGAGCACCCCGCCGGCGCCGGCCCAGAACCGGACGGTGGCCGCCGCCTTCCGCGCCGGCGCGGTCGCCACCACCGCCGCGCTCACCGCGAGTCCGGCCAGCACGGTGGCGGTCAGTACCGGCCCGGCCAGCGCCACCGCCGCGGCGAGCAGTCCGACCACGGCCGCAGCGCCCACGTGGACGGCGGCGGCCCGTCGCGTGGTCGCCGTCAACCCGGTCATGCCGAGACCCGCGGCCACCGCCACCAGCAGCCACGCCGCGAGGTCCGCCGACAGGCCGAGCGACCCGGGGACGGCGAGCGCGGTCAGCGCCACCCCGACCGCCAGGCCCTCCCGTTGGATGCGGGGCGGCATCGCCACCGCGGCCGCGGTGGTCAGCAACGCGAGGGTGGCGCCGAGCTGCGGGTCGGGCGGACCGGTCAGCGGCGACGCGTCCTGCGGGGCGGTCGGCCAGGCGGGAAGCGCCACCAGCGACAGTCCGGCCCGGAGCGCGAACACCGTCGCCACGGCCGCGGCCACCGCGAGCACCCCGGCGGTGGCCCACTGGGGTCCGCGCCGCGCCCGGACGGGGAGCAGACGGCTGGCGACCGCGGCGCCGAGCACCACCGCGGCGACCGGCATCATCGCCCGCTCCGGTGGTGCGGCCAGCACGGCCACCCGGGCGGCCGACACCATCACCGCCAGGGTCACCAGTCCCGCGGCGACGTCCGGCAACGGCGCCCTGCGCAGGCTCAGCGTGCCGGCGAGACCCACCGCCACCGCGAGGATGAGCACCCCGCCGGCGGGCAGCGCCTCCGGCACCGTGTCGGCGAGCGCCAGCGCCGTGCCGGCGAACCCGACGGCCACCCCCACCGCCACCCCGTGCAGCACCCAGCCCAGGTAGCGGTGCCACGCGGGGCCGGCGACCTCCCCCCACCGCTGGTCGAGCCGGCCGATCAGCCCGTTGTGGGCGGCCATGGCGGTGAACACCGCCGCCCAGGCGACCGTTCCGCTCACCACCGGGTAGGCGAGCATCGGCAGTACCAGCTGCAGCGCGATCGACCCGCCGTAGCGGGGCACCGCGAGGGCGGTGAACCGGTGGTACGTGTACGCCACCGCGGCTGTGACCGCCGCCCAGAGCCCGGTGAACGTGGGGGCGCCGAGCCCGGTGGGGGCGCCGGTGGCCCACAGTGCGTACCCGGACGCCCCGAGCAGGGCGATCCCGACCGCGCTGATCGACTCGGCAGTGGCGGTGAGGTTGCGCTTGGCCATCGCCGGCGCGGTTCCCAGCGCCCCTGCCGCGACCACGAGCAGGATGGTCAACGGCCCCCACGACTGCAGGGCGGTGATCGCCGCGCCGACGAACACCACGCCGGCCACCCCGAGCAGCAGGGCGCCGAGGCCGAGCATGACGGCCTGCACCAGCCGGGCCGAGATCTCCGGCCGGGAGCGGCGGCGCGGCGGAGCGGACGAGGCCGGTGGCCGCCGGACCCCTGGCTGGCGCGGGAGCGTCGGCCGCCGGGGTACGCCCTGGGTGCCGGCCGGCCGGGCCGACGCGGGTCGGGTCGACCCGCCGGTGTCGGACCGGGACCCACCGGCGTCGGGCCGGGCGATGTTGCCGCAGTAGGGGCAGGCGCCGGCGGTGACGAGCTCGCGGCCGCAGGCGGCGCAGCGCCGCAGCGCCATGCTGCCGGTGACCTTCACCCGCCACCCGGCGCCGACCGGGATGTCGCGCCCGACCCGACCCGGCGTGCCGCCGCCGCGGGAAGGGGTGCCGGGGGTGCCGCCGCTCTTCTTCGCCGGGGCGCCGGCGCTCCCGCTCTTCGGAGCCCCGCCCTTCGGGGCACCGCCCTTCGCCGGGGTGCCGCCACCCTTCGGTTGCCGTGGCGGGGTCCGGCCGCCGCCGGGTGTGGCCGGCGTACCACCGCCTTTCGGGTTCCTGGGTGGCATCGGCGGCTCCCGGGGGCGGACGGGCGGGTCGGTTCTCTGTGTCGCATCATGGCGGACCACCGGCGCCGACGCAGCGCACGGCGCGCCGGGACCGGTGATGCGGACCACCGGCGTACGCGGAGGGTCGGGGTCGGACCGGACACCGGGTATCCTTCGGCTCGGCACCCCGGACGGAGGGCGGTATGGCAGGCGAGGGCTTCGACGTGTACCAGCTCCGGGAGGAGCACGAGGCGATCCGGCAGGTCACCCGGGAGCTGTGCGACGCCAAGGTGGCGCCGCACGCCGCGGAGGCCGACGAGACCGGGGAGTTCCCCCAGGCCTCCTACGAGGCCCTCCGCTCGGCCGAGCTGCACGCACCGCACATCCCGGAGCAGTACGGCGGCGCGGGCGCGGACGCCCTGGCGACCGCGATCGTGATCGAGGAGATCGCGCGGGTCTGCGCCACCACCTCGCTGATCCCGGCGGTCAACAAGCTCGGCACCATGCCGCTGCTGCTCGCCGGTACCGAGGAGCAGAAGCAGCGGTTCCTGCCGCCGGTGGCGCGCGGCGAGGCGATGTTCTCCTACTGCCTGTCCGAACCGGAGGCCGGTTCCGACGCGGCGTCGATGAAGACCCGCGCGGTACGCGACGGCGACGACTGGGTGATCACCGGGGTCAAGCGGTGGATCACCAACGCCGGGGTGTCCCGGTTCTACACGGTGTTCGCGGTCACCGACCCGGAGGCCGGCTCCCGCGGCATCTCCGCGTTCGTGGTGGACGCCGAGGAGGACAAGGGGATCAGCTTCGGCGCACCCGAGCGCAAGCTCGGCATCAAGGGCTCCCCGACCCGGGAGGTCTACCTGGACGGCGTGCGGGTGGGGCCCGACCGCATGATCGGCGAACCGGGCACCGGGTTCCGCACCGCGCTGCGCACACTGGACCACACCCGGGTCACCATCGCCGCCCAGGCGGTGGGTATCGCCGCCGGGGCGTTGGCGCACGCCACCGAGTACGTGCAGCAGCGCCGCGCCTTCGGCAAGGCGGTGGCCGAGTTCCAGGGCATCCAGTTCATGCTCGCCGACATGGGCATGAAGCTGGAGGCGGCCCGCCAGCTCACGTACGCGGCGGCGGCGCGCTCCGAGCGGAACGACCCCGACCTGACGTTCTTCGGCGCGGCGGCGAAGTGCTTCGCCTCCGACGTGGCGATGGAGATCACCACCGACGCGGTGCAGCTGCTCGGCGGCTACGGGTACACCCGGGACTTCCCGCTGGAGCGGATGATGCGCGACGCCAAGATCACCCAGATCTACGAGGGCACCAACCAGGTGCAGCGCATCGTCATG
Source organism: uncultured Micromonosporaceae bacterium (assembly GCA_964608245.1). Lineage (GTDB taxonomy): Bacteria > Actinomycetota > Actinomycetes > Mycobacteriales > Micromonosporaceae > Natronosporangium. The sequence goes on along the minus strand of CAZSNW010000006.1, from coordinate 2,880 downwards.
GCCCGGCACCTGCTGGGCAAGGGCCCGCGTTGACCGCGGGCCACGTCGGCCGGTCCGGGTTCACGCCTGCGGGGCCGGGCGCTGCCCGCCGACCGGTGCGGGGGCGTCGTCGGCCTTCTCGGACGGCGCCTCGGTGACCGCCGCGGCGGCCTCTTGCGAGCCGGCGGTGGCGGTCGGGTCCGTGGACACCCCACCCGCGTCCGCCGGGACGTCGCCACCGGTCGTCGACCCGCGACCGTTGGCCGTGGACACGTCACCGCTGGTCGTGGACGCCGCGCCGGCCGTCGGTGCGCCGGCCGTGGAGGAGTCGGCCGTGGATGAGACGGTTGTGGTGGTGGCACCGGTGGCCGGGACCGGCGGGGTGACGGAGACCGGTGGGGTGACCGGGATCGGCTGGGTGACCGGCTCCGGGCCCACCGGCGGCAACTTCAGCGTGGGCGCGGGCGGCCGGTACGCGGTGAGCGGCTCCACCGTCAGCGACCGGTAGGTGACGGGCGGGTACGCCGCCGCGGGAGCGCCGACCGGCCCGGGACCGGGGAGCGGGTACGCCGTGGGACCCGTCGACGGGTAGCCGGCGTACGGGTCGACCACCGGCGCCGGGCGCGGCTCACCGGCCCAGCGCCGGACGCTGAGCATGGTGAGCAGCAGCGGCATCGCCAGCAGCAGGGCGACGGCCGCCGTGACCGGGACGGCCTCGTCCTCCATCACGTACGGCCGCCCGGGCAGCACCCGGATGAGGCCGACCGGGTCGAGCAGGCCCCAGACGCCGAACCCGACGTACGCGACGCCCGCGACGACGGGCCCGAGCGGGGAGAAGCGGGGCAGGGTGAGCAGGGCGTAGCCGCCCCCGGCGAGCACCACGGCGCTGATGGCGAACATCGACGCGAGCTCGTCCACCCCGGACGGCGAGGTGGTGGCGACCAGGGTCCAGCTCAGCCCGCGGCCGACGAGGAGCAGCACCACCGGCGCCAGGAGAACGGCCAGCACCAGGGAACCGATGTGCCGCATCGCTCCTCCCACGGTCGTCCGTCCGGTTCACCCGAGTCCGACGGTACCCGGACGGACACCCGGGACCGTCGAATCTGTCACCCACCGTGATGGTGTGGTGAAAGTTCTGTACGTATGACGGTGGGCCGGGGCGGGCGGCTCCGCCCGCCCCGGCCCACCCGGGTGCCGTGGACGTCGCGAGGGTCAGGAGGTCGACGACGTGTCGCCCGACGTGGCGGACGCTCCGTCGGTCGTCCCGCCCGAGGTCGTGTCCGCCGGGGCGTCCGACGCCCCGTCGCCCGCCGTTCCGTCGTCGGTGGCCGCTCCACCGTCGGCCGCCGCGTCCGCCTCACCGGTCGCCTGCCGCGGCACGGCGGCCGTCGGGGCCTCCGCCGTGCCGGTGGACCCGGTCGTGGCCTCCGTCGTCGCACCGTCGGGGGCCGGGGTCACCCCGGCGTCGACCACCGCCGGGGTCGTCGCCGCACCGGCGACGGCGGTCGCCTCGGCGGGTGCTGGCCAGCGCCGCCACCGGCGGGCGCTGAACACCGACATGAACAGCAGGGCGCCGATCACCAGCAGGGTGCCGTCGTCCACCGGCGCCCGCCAGGACAGGGTCTGGCCGAGCAGCCGGCTCTCCGCCGGCAGCGTCTCGTGCACCGCGAAGGGGTCGACGAACATCAGCACGGGGGGCACCAGGAGCAGCAGCCCGGCGACCACCGGCCCCAGCGGCGACCACCGCAGGGTGCCCAGCAGTCCGAGCAGCACACCCGCCACCGCCAGGAAGATCACCGGCGTGACGAGCTGCGCGGTGTCGAAGGAGCCGGAGAGCGTCCAGTCGTCGACCGTCGCCTGCGCCCGGTACTGGCCGGTGGCCAGCAGGAACCAGGTCAGCGGCGCGACGAGCAGTCCGGCGAGCAGACTCCACACGTGTCGCATGGGGGCACGGTACAGGCCCGACGCCCGGTGCGCGCCCCCCGAACGATCACCGTCGCCCACCGGCCGGGCGTCGCGCACCCGGCCGACCGGTACTGCGGCATGTGTCCGGATACGGCAGTATGGACCGCATGGCAGAACCGCCTGTCCTGTGGCACCCGCCCGCCGACGCGCGAGAGACCACCCGGATCGGGGACTTCCTGCGGTGGCTGGAGCGTGAGCGCAACCTGACCTTCGAGGACTACCGGGCGCTGTGGGAGTGGTCCGTCACCGACCTGCCCGGCTTCTGGCAGGCCGTGTGGGACTACTTCGGGATCATCTCCCACTCCACCCCGTCGCAGGTGCTGACGGACCGCACCATGCCGGGCGCCCGCTGGTTCGTCGGCGCCACCCTCAACTACGCCGAGCACGTGCTGCGGATGCCGGGGCGCGACGAACAGGACCCGGTGGTGCTGTCCTGGTCGCAGACCCGCGACCCGGTGACGCTGACCGGCGCCCAGCTGCGGGACGAGGTCCGCCGGGTCGCCGCCGGGCTGCGCCGCCTCGGGGTGAAGCAGGGCGACCGGGTCGCCGCCTACGCGCCGAACATCCCCGAGACCTACGTGCTGATGCTCGCGGCCACCAGCCTCGGGGCGGTCTTCACCTCCTGCGCCCCGGAGTTCGGCACCCGCAGCGTCACCGACCGCTGGCAGCAGGTGGAGCCGGTGCTGCTGGTGGCGGTGGACGGCTACCGGTACGGCGCCAAGACGGTCGACCGGCGCGAGGAGGTGGCGGCGATCCGCGCCGCGCTGCCGTCGCTGCGGCACACCGTGTGGCTGCCGTACCTGGACCCGCAGGCCAAGCCGCCGGCCGGGGCGATCACCTGGGCCGAGCTGGCCGCCCCCACCGACGAGCCGCTCACCTTCACCCCGGTGCCGTTCGACCACCCGCTGTACGTGCTGTACTCCTCCGGCACCACCG